>CAXTTW010000309.1:1809-3612 GCA_964247255.1 uncultured Acidobacteriaceae bacterium | reverse complement strand
CCGTTTCCCTGTAAGCACCCGCCGGTTTTCTTGCTACTCTCCTCGTATCCGCTTCAGCGGCCCCCGAGGAGCCCACGCCTTGCCCTCTGCCCTGCTCGCCCTGCTCTTTGCTCTCGCCGCCCTCCCAGCACTCGCGCAAATGCCGCCCGTCCCGCAGGTGGCCGGCGTGCCAGAGGCCGCGGCGAGCGCCGCGGGCTTGATCGACCCCGAGCACATCCGCGCGCACGTGCGCTTTCTCGCGAGCGACCTGCTTGAAGGCCGCGGGCCGGGCAAGCGCGGCGCGGAGCTCGCGGCGGAGTACATCGCGACTCAGTTCGCGCTCGACGGGCTCAAGCCCGCTGGGGAGAGCGGTACTTACTTCCAGAAGGTCGAGTTCTACGCCGTCCACACGGACGAAGCAGCAACGCGGTTTTCATTCGTGCCGAAGTCCGGCGCACCCATGCAGCTTACCTACAACACGGACTTCGTGACCAAGGACGAGCGCGGCGAGCCCTCGGCCGACATCGACGCGCCGGTCGTCTTCGTGGGCTACGGCATCGACGCCCCGGAGTACGGCTGGAACGACTACAAGGGCGTCGACGTGAAGGGCAAAGTGCTGCTGGTCATCGTCAACGAGCCGCCGTCCGACGATGACAAACTCTTCAAGGGCAAGGCCCTGACCTACTACGGGCGCTGGACGTACAAATACGAGCAGGCCTCGCGGCTCGGGGCGGCGGGCGTGCTGATCATTCATCGGACCGACCTGGCAAGCTATCCGTGGTCGGTAGTGCAAAATTCGCAGGCGATCGAAAAGAGCTACCTGAAAGGCGACCCGCTGGCCACGCTCAAGGCGGCGAGCTGGATCCAGCTTGAAACGGCGCGCAAGCTGATGGCCGCCTCCGGTCTGGATCTGGACAAGGAGATCGACGCGGCGGGCAAGCCGGGCTTCAGGGCGGTCGAGCTGCCCATCAAGCTCCAGGCGCACGTGGCGAGCATGGTCCGCCCGTACACCTCGGCTAATGTCCTCGCGAAAGCGCCGGGCGCGGATGCCGCCGTCGAGAACGCGGTACTGTACACCGCGCACTACGACCACCTCGGCATCGACCCCAACGCGAAAGGCGACGGCATCTACAACGGAGCCGCCGACAACGCGACCGGCTGCGGCATACTCCTGGAGCTGGGCCGGGCCTTCGCGCAGTCGAAGACACCCCCGCCGCACACCGTGTACTTCGCGGCCGTGACCGCGGAGGAGCAGGGCCTGCTGGGCTCGGCGTACCTGGGGCAGCATCCGCCGGTCCCGGCCAAGGCTCTAGCGCTCGACCTGAACTACGACGACCTGCAGCCTATCGGCGTGCCTACCTCGACCGAGGTGAGCGGGTCGGACCGGACAGCTTTCTACCCCACCGTCCAGAAGACCGCGCGGGCCTTCAACCTGGCGATCCAGCCGGACCAGTTCCCGCTCGCCGGAACCTACTACCGGTCGGACCATTTCTCGCTCGCCCGGGTCGGGGTTCCCGCGTTTTCGGTTGGGGAGGGCACGCTGTTCGAGGGCCACGACGCGGCCTGGGGCAAGCAGCAGCAGGAGGACTACACGGCCCACCGCTACCACCAGCCGGCCGACGAGTACAAGCCGGAGATGGACTTCCGCGGCGACGCGCGCATGGCGCAGTTCGGCCTGATGCTGGGCTGGCAGGCCAGCGCGGGCGCGCCGACGGAATGGAAGCCGGGCGACGAGTTCGAAGCGGCGCGGCGCAAGAGTGAAGGCCGTTAGCCTTCTCCTTCTCGCTGCGGCCCTCCTGCAGGAGCCCACCCTGCACACACGCC
>CAXTTW010000309.1:0-1799 GCA_964247255.1 uncultured Acidobacteriaceae bacterium | reverse complement strand
GTGCCGATCCGGGCGGACGGACACACGGACCTGCCGCCCGAGGCCGAAGGCACCTACCCCTGGAACAAGCACGGCGGGCGCATCGTCCTGTACTTCGAGGAGGGCACCCTGCGCGGCTACATGGCCGAGCTCGACGGTGCCGCGGCCGTGACGCTGCCGTTCACCGCCACGCACATTGAAGGCGAAGCGCTCAGCTTTTCCACGCGCAAGGTTCACGGCCACGGCTACGGCTTTACCGGCCGGCTCCGGCAGGCACCCGCGTCCGGCCTGCCCTCCCGCTGGATCCTGACGGGCACCCTGTCGGAAACTGGCAAGCCGCCCATCTCCGTCCGCGCCGAGCGTGCGCGCGGTCTCGGGCTTCCGTGAGGCCCGCTTCGGGCTCCCGTGAGGCCCGCTTCCGGTTGGCTGTAAGCTCGCATCTGAGTCGGGGAAGGAGAAATCATGGACAGAAAAGCATCGGCACAGTGGCAAGGCGGGTTGCGCGACGGCAAGGGCACGCTCACCACGGACAGCGGCATTCTCGAGCAGACGCAGTACTCGTTCTCGACCCGCTTCGAGAGCGGCACGGGCACAAACCCCGAGGAGCTGATCGCCGCCGCGCACGCGGGCTGCTTCACGATGGCGCTGAGCGCGGAGCTCGGCAACGCGGGCATCACGGCGGAGTCGCTGCACACCGAGGCCACGGTCACGCTCGACAAAGTCGAGGGCGGCTTCGGCATCACCGCGATCCGCCTGGTGCTCGAAGCGCGCATCCCCGGCGGGGACGAGTCAGCCTTCCACAGGGCGGCCGAAGGGGCGAAGAAAAACTGCCCCATCTCGAAGCTCTTCGCGAACAACACGGAGATCACCCTGGACGCAAAGCTGGTTTAGGAGAAGCGCGGGGCCTTTCCGGCGGGAAAAGCCCTGTCTCCGAGGTTCGCGGAACCGGGGGAATCGCTTCAGTGCCCCGCCGCGTGCTCCACAACATACTGCCGCAGGTTCACGCTGATATCCGTGGCCTGCTTCACCCCGGTATCCATCATGGTCAGCCATTGCAGGGTCTGGTCGTCGAGCTTGCCCAGCTTGAGCAGGTAGTGGGTCTGCACGATGATTTCGAGCGCGTTGCTCAGGTCGTGCACCAGCCGGCGAATCTCCGCCGCGTGATTGCCGGGAATGCTCCCGTTTTTAAGTGTGGGCTCGCTCATCCGTTATCTCCGCCTCATGTGGAGGTCTTTTGTAAGGTCTGGACGGTTAGGATGCGGTTGACACGGGCGTCCCGCTCTCGGATACTTGGGAAGTGCTCCGGAGATCAAGCAGCTCCCCGGGCGCTAGTGCCGTAGTGGCGGAATTGGCAGACGCGCATGGTTCAGGTCCATGTACTCGCAAGGGTGTGGAGGTTCGAGTCCTCTCTTCGGCACCAAACGTTTCAGAAAAGGCCGCCTCCGGGCGGCCTTTTCGCTTGTGCCACAAGCTCGTAGGCGGCATAGGTCGCGCGGAAGATCGCGTCCCAGCCCGCCTGGAGCGCGTAGGCCCGGCCTCGAACCCCCATCGCTCGGCGGGCATCGCCGCCGGCCAGAAGCTCCCCGATCGCCTCGCTGAACTCCTCGCCCCTCGCGACCACGCCGCCCCCGTTCGAGGCGCGCACGATGTGAGCCGGGCCGCCGTCCGGGGTTACCACCGCGGGCACGCCCGAAGCCATCGCTTCCAGGACCACCATGCCGAACGTGTCGGTGTGCGAGGGAAACACGAACAAATCCATATTCGCGAACGCCTCGGCAAGCGCCTCCCCCCGGAGCACACCCGGAAAGTGGCCGTTCGGC
>CAXTTW010000308.1:0-3620 GCA_964247255.1 uncultured Acidobacteriaceae bacterium | reverse complement strand
TCGGCTGGGCGTTAAACCGCTCCACTTGGCCGAGCTCAGCGACGGGGCGCTTGCGCGGGCCAGCTTCGCGATCCTGCATCTCCTGGTTGCGCGCGCCGCGCGAAGCCCGGACCGCCCGGCAGCCGCGCCCGGCAGCCGCCTGACCATGCCGGCTCGCGGTTGAGCGACACTCAAAAGCCGTGTTCCTGGTGCTGTCAAGCGCGAGAAGCATCCCGGTGCCGCTTCCCTGCCGGAAGAGCCGCATACGCCGCCTTCTCGATCTCAGAACGATTGATCAGGCGCGCGCGGCTGCTTCGTACACCGGGCTCAGCTCGCGCAAGCGCGCCACAGCCGCCGGGACAAGCTCGAGTGCACGGTCCACCTCAGCTTCGGTGGTGATGCGGCTCAGCGAAAAGCGAAGGCTCGCCCGCGCACGGTGCGCACTCAGCCCCATCGCGGTGAGCACGTGCGAGGGCTCGGTCGCGCCCGAAGCGCACGCTGACCCGCCTGAAAGCGCCAAGCCTTTCAGGTCGAGCGCGATCACCAGCGCCTCGCCTTCCAGGTGGTCGAACCAGAGATTGGTCGTGTTCGGCAGACGCGAGCCGGGGGCGGTCGGCCCGTTCACGCCGCACTCGTCCACCCGTGCGAGCAGCCCCGCTTCCAGGCGGTCCCGCAGTGCCGCGACGCGCTCGACAGTCCCGTCCGTCAAAGCTTCCATGCCCCGGCGCATCGCCGCCCCCAGGCCCACGATGCCGGGCAGGTTTTCCGTTCCGGCCCGCCGCTGCCGCTCGTGCGCGCCGCCGTACAGCAGCGGCTGCAGCTGCACGCCGCGACGAACCCACAACGCGCCCACACCTTGCGGCCCATGCAGCTTGTGCCCGGACAGGCTCAGCAGCTGCACGCCGAGCGCCTTCGGTTCGAGCGGCAGCTTGCTGGCCGCCTGCACCGCATCCGTGTGGACGAGGGTGCCGGCCTCCGCCGCGATGCGTCCGATCGCCTCGACCGGCTGCAGCGCCCCAGTTTCGTTGTTGGCCAGCATGACGCTGATCAGCCGCGTTTCCGGACGCAGCGCCCGGCGCACATCGTCCGGGTCCACGACGCCTTCGCCGTTGACCGGCAGCCAGGTGACCTCGGCCCCCCGCGCCGCGAGCGCTTCGGCCGCGTGCAGCACCGCGTGGTGCTCGATGGCGGTGGTGATCAGGTGCGCCGGCTTCCCTTGATCCAGCGCCTTGCCGACCACGCCGAACAACGCCAGGTTGTCGCTTTCCGTCGCGCCGCTTGTGAAAACGATCTCCGCCGCGCGTACGCCAAGCGCCTCCGCGACCTGCTCGCGCGCCGCCTCCACCGCCATGCGCGCTTGCTGCCCGTAGTGGTGGATGGAGGACGCATTGCCGAACGCGCCGGTCAGCCACGGGCGCATTGCCTCGAACACCCCGGGGTCGAGGGGCGTGGTCGCGTTCGCGTCCATGTAAATGCGTTGCATCGCTTCTTCAAGCTTACGCCCGCCGTCTGCTAGTCTGGGGCCGCTCGTTTTGAGGAGAAACCATGCGATTTCGTCCCGCTCTGCACCTTTTCGCCGTACTCGCGGCCTCGGCCCTGCCCGGCGCGGCAGCCGATACAAAACCGGGCCAGAACGTCGCCCCGGCTGAAATCTTCAACGACATGCTCGCGAGCCAAGAGAAGGAGTTCGTCGGCGCGGCCGAAGCGATGCCGGCGGACAAGTTCAACTTCGCTCCACCCGCGAGTGCCGGTAAGTTCGACGGCGTGCGTACCTTTTCGGCGCAGATCAAGCACGTGACCGAAGGCAACTATGCGATCTTTCGCGCCTTCAACCTCCCCGGCGCGAAAAGCCGCGACGAAATCGAGAAGCTGTCCGGTCGCGATCAGATCCTCGCCGCGCTCAGGGACTCGTTCACGTACGCGCACACGGCGATCGCGACCATCACGCCGCAAAACGCCTTTGTCGCGCTGGACGCAAAAGGCAACACCCGGGCCGGAACCGCGGCTGAGGGCGTGGCGCACCCCCAGGACCACTATGGGCAGATGGTGGAGTACCTGCGGATGAACGGGATTGTCCCGCCGGCGAGCCGGAAGTAGCCGCGCAAGGGCGCAAGTTGCGCCGACCGCGCCTTCGATCTCGGAGTCATGCTTCGCAGTGAAGTAGAAGAGGATCTGTTTTCCCGCGAGGGTGCGAGGAAGCAGATCCTTCGCTGCGCTCAAGACGACCCGCATGTGCCGCCGGGCTGACTTCGCAGACCTTCTCAGCAAAGCGGGAACCGCACGCGGCAATCTCGATTCAGCGCTGCTCGACCGGGACGTACGGAGCCGGGTACTTGGGTCCGGTGTAGTCCGCCCGGGGGCGGATCAGGCGGTTGTCCGCCAGCTGCTCCAGCACGTGCGCGGCCCAGCCGGCGACCCGGCTCACCGCGAAGATCGGTGTGAACAGGTCCAGCGAAATGCCGAGCGTCGTGTAGGTTGAAGCCGAGTAGAAGTCCACGTTCGCGTTGAGCCTTTTCTCCTGCTTGATGAACAGCTCGATCGCGCGCGACATATCGAACCATTTCGGATTGCCGTCGGCCCGGCCCAGCTGCTCCGACATGCGCCGCAAGTGCGTAGCGCGCGGGTCCTCGGTGGTGTACACGCGGTGGCCAAAGCCGGAGACCTTCTTCTTCTCGGCGAGCATGCCGCGCACGTGCTCCACCGGGTCCGCGCCGGCTTTGTCGATCGCGAAGAGCATGTGCATGACTTCCTCGTTCGCGCCGCCGTGCAGGGGACCCTTGAGCGCGCCGATCGCCCCGGTGATGGCCGAGTGCATGTCCGCGAGGGTGGCCGCGATGACCCGCGCGGCAAAGGTGGAGGCGTTCAGCTCGTGGTCCGCGTGCAGGACCAGGGCCACATCCATGGTCTTGGTCGCCGTGTCGGACGGCCTCTCCCCGCGCAGCATCCACAGGAAGTTGCCGGCGTGGGTCAGGGACGTGTCCGCCGGGACGGGCTCCTTGCCGTTGCGGATGCGGTCCCACGCCGCCACGATCATCGGCACCTGCGCGGTCAGCGCGAAAGCCTTGCGCAGGTTGCTTGCGGCATCCACCGCCTTCTCGTTCGGGTCGTAAGCGGAAAGCGCTGAAACCGCGGTGCGCAGCACCTCCATCGGCGTTGCCGTCTTCGGGAAGGCCCTCATCATCGCGACGACCGGCGCGGGCAGCTCGCGCGCTCGGGCGAGCTCGCGCGAAGACGCTTCGAGCTCGGAGGCGGAAGGCAGCTTGCCGTGCCACAGAAGATAGGTAGTTTCCTCGAAGGTGGACCGCTCCGCGAGTTCATGGATGTCGATGCCGCGGTAGCCGAGCTCCCCCGCGTCGCCTTTGATCCAGCAAATCTGAGACTCGCCCGCGATGACATCCGCCAAGCCTTTCGCCGCTACCGCTGTCGCCATCCTCAACCCTCGCCCGCCGCATCGATTTCCGCAAGCTCTACGTTATAGCCCAGCGCGGAAACGCTTGTCACGGCGCAATCCTTTTGTTCATGCGCGATTCCCGAAACGGGACAACGGCTTTACTTCGGCCCGAAGCTCGACGGCGCGGACGCGAACCGCTCGGGCCGGAAGGCATCGAGCGGCACGGGCGGCGGCTCCCCGCGCAGGAGGC
>CAXTTW010000307.1:0-3623 GCA_964247255.1 uncultured Acidobacteriaceae bacterium | reverse complement strand
GGCGCGCTCGCGCTCATCGCCCACGCGGTCGCGCGCCATCCCGGCGAGCGACCGCCGCGTGCTGTCCTTGCCCGCCGTGACGGTGGTCGGCAGGTACGCCCCAACGCCGTGCCGGGCGACGAACCCGCCCACCGCCGCGAAGGCCTCCGGCGTGCCCTCCATAACATCGCGCCCGCGCGCCCCGTGCGTGTGGACATCCAGAAATGCGGGCGCGAGCGTCGCGCCGGGGTAGTGGCGGTACTCTCCCGCTGCAGGCAGCTCCTGCGTCAGGCGGGTGCCGAGCTCGGCGAGGACACCGTCCTCGATGACGACGACAGGGTCGGGGAGCAAGTCGTGTTCGGTGAGGAGCGCATCGGCGGTGAGGAGGGTACGCATGGATGCCCCTAGAATACGGGCTATGGGCTCGAAGCGAATCGGCATCCATCTGGGCACGGCGGGCGGCGCACACACGGCGGTGGAGCGGGCCGCGGAGCTGGGCGCGAACACTTTCCAGATCTTCACCTCGAGCCCGCGGACGTGGCGGGCCGCACCGGTCGCACCCGAGGTGGCTTCCAAAATGCGCGCTCTGCGTGCCGAGCACGACGTGAGCCCGGCCGTGGTCCACGCCAACTACCTCATCAATCTGGCCTCGCAAACCCCAGCCGTGGTTGAAAACTCGACCAAAGCCTTTCGAGGCGAGGTGGAGCGGTGCCTGGCGCTCGGGGCCGAGTTCCTGGTGCTGCACCCGGGCTCGTGGAAGGGCCTGACCCGCGACGAGGGCCTGCGCCAGGCAGCCGGGGCGATCGAGGTCGCGGTCGAGAGTTTGGACACGGCCGGCTTCACGCTGCTGCTCGAAAACACCGCCGGAGCCGAATTCTCGCTCGGCGGCTCGTTCGAGCAGGTCGCGGAGCTGCGGGAGCTTCTGGTGGCGCACCTGCCCGTGGGTGTGTGCCTGGACACTTGCCACACGCACGTCGCCGGCTATGACTTGGTGTCCGAGGCGGGTTGGGAGGAAACGGTCGCGGAGATCGACCGCACGATCGGGGCCGCGAACGTGCGCGTCTGGCACGTGAACGACGCCAAGGCCCCGCGCGGGTCGAAGCTGGACCGGCACGAGCACATCGGCGAAGGTACCATCGGGCCGGGGCCTTTCCGGCGGCTGCTCAACGACTCCCGCTTCGCGCACTGCGCGTTCATCGCGGAGACCCCGGTCGACGAGCCGGGCGACCTGGACCGGAACGTGCGCGCCCTGCAGGGCCTGGCATCGCGGGTAGACTAGAGGTCCCATGGTTGAGAGAGACGAGAAAGTCCGCTACACCCCGTCGGAGATCGAGAGCAAATGGGCCGAGCGCTGGGCCGCCGACCCAGACCTGTACAGCGCCGAGCCGAACACCGCCAAGCCGAAGTACTACGTGCTGGAGATGCTGCCGTACCCCTCCGGCCAGCTGCATGTGGGCCATGTGCGTAACTACATGATTGGGGACGCGCTTGCGCGGTACAAGTGGATGCGGGGCTTCAACGTGCTGCACCCCATGGGGTGGGACGCGTTCGGCCTGCCGGCGGAGAACGCGGCCATCAAGAACGACACACCGCCGCGCGAGTGGACGCTGAACAACATTGCCGCGATGAAGAGGCAGTTCCAAAGCCTGGGTTTCGCTTTCGATTGGAGCAGGGAGATCACCAGCTGCCTGCCCGACTACTACCGCTGGAACCAATGGTTCTTCATCCGCATGTACGAGCGCGGCTTGGCCTACCGCAAGCAGAGCAAGGTGAACTGGTGCCCGCTGTGCGCGACCGTGCTCGCCAACGAGCAGGTGGTGGACGGTTGCTGCTGGCGGCACGAGGAGCAGCCGGTCGAGCTGAAGAGTTTAGAGCAGTGGTTCTTCCGTACCACGGCTTACGCGCAGGAGCTGCTCGACGGGCTGGACGCGCTGCCCGGCTGGCCCGAGAAGGTCCGGACGATGCAGCGCAACTGGATCGGCCGGAGCGAGGGCGCGGAGCTGTCGTTCGAGGTCGAGGGGCAGCCCGGCGAGCGCATTACCGTTTTCACTACCCGGCTCGATACCATCTACGGCGCGACCAGCCTGCAGCTTGCGCCGGAGCACCCTTTGGTCGCGGCTTGGGCCTCCGCGGACCCGCGCCTGCGGGCAGAGGTGGACGCCATGCTGGAGCAGCAGCGCGCCGCCCGCGAGGCCGGCGACATGGCGGCACTCGAAAAACACGGCGCCCCCACCGGCCACCATGCCCGCAATCCCTTCACCGGCGAGCTCCTGCCGGTCTGGATCGCCAACTACATCCTGTCTGACTACGGCACGGGTGCCATCATGAGCGTGCCCGCCCACGACGCGCGTGACTGGGAGTTCGCCGGCAAGTACGGCCTGCCCGTTCGGCGAGTGGTCAAGGTGCCGGGCGCGGAAAATGTGCTGCCCGTGCTCGCCGACTCCGAGGATGGCGCGGTGCTGGTCGACTCCGGCAGGTGGTCCGGGTTGGACTGCGAGGAGGCGCGTGCGCAACTGAGCCAACTTGCCGCGAACGAGGGGTTTGGCAAGGCAACCATCACCTATCGCTTAAAGGATTGGGGCGTGAGCCGCCAGCGCTACTGGGGCACCCCGATCCCGATGCTCTACTGCGCGGGCTGCGGGATCGTCCCGGTGCCCGATGCCGAGCTGCCCGTACTCCTGCCGGAGAACATTACGATCACCCAGCAGGGCGGCTCGCCGCTGGCGCAGGTACCGGAGTTCGTGAACGCGACTTGCCCGAAGGGCGGCGGTCCGGCCCGCCGCGAGACCGACACCATGGATACCTTCGTCGATTCGAGCTGGTATTTCTACCGCTATACCGATGCCCGCAACGACCGCGAGCCGTTCGCGAAGGAGAAGGCTGCGTACTGGTTCCCCATCGACCAGTACATCGGCGGGGTGGAGCACGCGATCCTGCACCTGATCTACTCGCGGTTCTGGACCAGGGTCATGCGCGACTTGGGGCTCATCGAGAACGCGGAGCCCGCCGCGCGGTTGTTTACGCAAGGCATGGTCATCAAGGACGGCGCGAAGATGTCCAAGTCGCGCGGCAACGTCGTCTCGCCCGACGAAATGATCGCCCGCTACGGTGCGGATGCGACACGCATGTACGCCCTGTTCGCCGCGCCGCCGGACCGCGACCTGGACTGGCAGGAGGACGGGGTCGCCGGGGTCTCGCGGTTCCTGGCCAAGGTCTACCGCTTCGTCCTGCGCCATGCCGTGCCGGGCCGCGACGAAGCCGTCACGCCGCAAACTCCCGCCGAAGAGCAGGTGTTGCGCAAGCTCCACCAGACCATCCGCAAGATCACCGGCGACTTCGACGACCGCTGGCACTTCAACACCTCCATCGCGGCGATCATGGAGCTGCTCAACACGCTCACCGCACATGAGGAAGCCTTCTCCTCTCCGGCCATCGCCCGGCATGTTCTTCGCAGATTGGTCCTGCTTCTGGCTCCGTTCGCCCCTTACCTGGCCTGTGAGTTGTGGGCGGCGCTGGGCGGGGAGAACCTGCTCCGCACTCCCTGGCCCGCGTTCGACGAAGCGTTCGCCCGGGAGGTCGAGGTCGAATTCCCCGTGCAGATCAATGGCAAGCTCCGCACCACGGTGCGGAGCTTGCCATTGATC
>CAXTTW010000306.1:0-3636 GCA_964247255.1 uncultured Acidobacteriaceae bacterium | reverse complement strand
CCCCCACCTCGACCTTGGTCCGGTGGTCCTTGGCGATCCGGTAAGGCTGCAAGACATAGGACCGGATCTGCGAGCCGAACTTGATGTCCAGCTTGGCGTCCTCGATCTGCCGCGTCGCGTCCTTCTTCTTTTCGAGCTCGTACTCGTACAGCCGCGAGCGCAGCATCTTCATCGCTTTCTCGCGGTTCTTGTGCTGGGAGCGCTCGTTCTGGCACTGGACCACGATGTTGGTCGGAATATGCGTAATCCGCACGGCGGAGTCGGTGGTGTTGACGTGTTGGCCGCCCTTACCGCCCGAGCGGTACGTATCCGTCCGGATCTCGTCCGGCTTGATGTCAATCACGATCGAGTCGTCGATCTCCGGCGAGACGTACACGCTCGCGAAGGAGGTGTGGCGGCGCTTGGCCTGGTCGAACGGTGAAATCCTCACCAGACGATGCACGCCGGTCTCCCCGCCCAGCAGACCGAAGGCGTACTCCCCGGTGACGGTGAAAGTTGCCGACTTGATCCCGGCCTCCTCCCCGTCCTGGTAATCGTTCATCTCGGTTTTGAAGCCCTGCTTCTCCGCCCAGCGCAGGTACATGCGCATCAGCATCTCGGCCCAGTCCTGCGACTCGGTCCCGCCCGCGCCGGGGTGCACGGTCACGATCGCGTTCAGCCCATCGGTCTCCTGCGAGAGAAGGGTGCTCTGCTCGAGCTCGTCCGTGAACGTGGAAAGGCTCGCGATGTCGCGCTGCAAATCCGGCTCCACCGCCTCGCCTTCGCGCAGAAGGTCGAAGTACGCTTCAACGTCGCCGGTGCGCCGGTCCAGCTCGGCCGCATTGGCCAGCAGCGCTTCCAGGCGTTTGCGGTCCCGCATCAGCGGCTGTGAGAGCGCGGGGTTGGCCCACAGAGCCGGGTCGCCCAGCTTCCCCTCTATCTCGTGTAACTGCGACCGCAACGAGGCCGGGTCAAAGATACTCCCGAAGATTGGCTACCTTGTCCCGCACCGGCCCGTACTGGAACTCCACATCACTCAGCATCGCGTTTCCTCATTCTCAGGCCGGCGAACCCCGCCAGCGCAACCGTCAGTATCCCACAGGCGCGCGCGAAGACGTCGCCGTGCGCGGTGTAGAAGGTCCGCTCCGAACAATAGCCGTAGTCCACCGCGACCGCCCCCAGACGGTGCCGCCCCATCGACTCGGTCATGCGGCCGAGCGGGTCGATCGCGCCGGTCACGCCCGAGTTGGTGTCGCGGACGATCCAGCGGCGGTTCTCGATCGCGCGCATCCGGGCCATGTTCAGGTGCTGCCAGGGGGCGCTGGTGTCCCCATACCATCCATCGTCGGAAAGATTGACGAAAACCTGAGCGCCGTTCTTCGCGAAGAGCCGAATCTCGTTGGCGAAGACCGCTTCGTAGCAGATGAACACGCCCATGGAGTGCCCGCCGGGCAGGGGAAATACAGGCCGGGACGTGCCATGCGCGAACCGCCCCACGTTGCCCGTGAGCGTGCCAGCGAAGGCAAACAGATGCGCGAACGGCACGTACTCGCCCCACGGAACCAAGTGGACCTTGTGATACTCGCCTATGCGCCTAGCCGCGGGATCGGTCACGACCGCCGCATTGTAAAGCTCGCCCCGGAGCCCGAGCGCGGGCGTGCCGACCACCGAGGTCGCTCCCGTGCCCGCCGCGAGCTGCCGGAGCAGGATCGCGAACCTGGGGTCCCAAGTGCGGAAGGGCGAGGGCGCTTCCGGCCACAGCACCAGATCCGGTCTCGTCTCACTTTGAGGGCAAAGCCGCCGCACCTCGTTCGGGGTAGGCTCCGGAAGGCCGAGCAGGTAAAATGTGCAGGGGCGTTCGCTGAGCGCGAGCAGCTCGCCGGTGCGGCGGGTCCACTCCGGGCGGCCCGGTACGTCCACCCAGTCGTTTTCGTCCTTTTCGAGCGAGCCCACCTGCAGGTTCGGCTGGACCAGAACTGCCCGAAACCCGGCGGGCGCGGGGTCTGGACGGCGCAGGATGCCCGCCTCCAGCCCGCAGGTAAGCACGAGCGCCCCGGCAGCGAACCGCACCCGCCTGCGCGGCGAACGCCCATGGCGGCAGCCCAGCCACAGCGCATTGACCCCGGCGAGCACGAACGAAAGCCCATACACGCCGGTCCAGGGGGCGAGCCGGGTCAGCCAAGGGTTGTCGACCTGCGCGTAGCCCAGTTGGTCCCAGGGCACGCAGGTCAGATGAGCGGCCAGGTACTCGACCCCGACCCAAAACGGCGGGACGCACAGCGCGGCCCAAAGCACCCGCCTAAGACCCCGGCGCGCCAGGGCGACCAGCCACCCGAACAGCGCGAAATACCCGCCCAGGATGAGCGAAAACAGCGCGACAATCCCGGCCGAAACCGGCGCGCTCAACCCGCCGTACTGGTGCATCGTCGCGTAGATCCAGTAGCAGTTGAGCCCGTACCAAAGCACCCCGGCGCAGTAGCCCACCAGCGCCGACTCGGCGAGGTACCTCCGCCCGCGCGCGGCATGGTCGTCGAGCAGGGCGAGCAGCAGGGGAACGAGAGCCACCATTCCCAAGACCCCGCGCCACGGCGGCAGCGGGCCCGCGACCGGGAACGCGCAGTCCAGCACCACCGCCGATACCGCCGCCAACCCGACCCGCTCGCGCAACCTCATGCCCGGTCAGGCTACCATTCGGCTTCCCTGCGCGCGGCCGAAAACGCCTCCGCCACCGGGCAGCGTTCCCGAAACGGGACCCGTTCCCGAACGGGACCCGTTCCCGAAACGGCACTCGCGATGGGCGAGCGAGGGATCATTCTTGAAAACACAGGGTCATCCTGAGAAGCGCAGCGACGAAGGACCTGCTTTTCTCTGGGACGCCCGAGCAAAAAGCAGGTCCTTCGCTGCGCTCAGGATGACCCAAACCGCGGACGGGCGATTGCGGCGGCGGTGGTGCGCAAAGCAGGTCCTTCGCTGCCCTCGGGATGACTTCCGGTGAAGAGGACCGTAGAGAACTCTGGTGCAGCGCGCGCAATCGCAGCGCAAAAGCTCAGCGCGCGCCCCCGGCCGCTTTCACCAGCTCGCCCATCTCCACCAGCACCGCGAAGCGCACCAGCGCCTTGCTCTCCCCTGCGGCTTTCAGGACTTCCCCCGCGTGCGCGGTCCAGGACGACGGCGCGGGCCGCCCCGTCTGGAGGTACGCCAACGCCTCGGAGCCCACCGCGCCGAGCGAGCCCAGCTCCAGCGCCAACGGACCGATGTCGTTCAAGCGGGGTGTCTCGCCCGCAAGCTGCAACAAGCCCGGCACGGCCCCCTGCCAGGCGGCGAACCGCGCCCTGAGCGCCCGCAGAGCCTCCTCACGCGCAGGCGCGAAGCCTCCCGCCACGTCCCCGCTCGCCTCCACGCCCTTCCAGGCGGGCACCATCGCCTCCACTTGCCCGGCCATCTCCTGCCGCGCGGGCGGGTCCGCCGCGACCGCGTCCACCAGGCGGTCGAGCGAGCTCAGCGCGTCCGTGTGCTGCCCCTGGTAGCTGTCGGAGCCTGAAACCGGTTCGAGCACCGAGCCAACCGTTTCCAGCGCGCCGTCGTCGATCCTGCCGGCCAGGCCCTCCCGCAGGGCCCGCGGCCCGGCGATGTGCCGCAGGCCCAGCCCCTGCAGCT
>CAXTTW010000305.1:0-3657 GCA_964247255.1 uncultured Acidobacteriaceae bacterium | reverse complement strand
GTCGGGGGCGTCATCGCCTTCGTTGGCGTTGCGTATATCGGCCATGACCGTCCAGCCGAAATCGCGGCCGGGGGTGACGTTTTTATAGTGGTGGTCGAGCTTGTTCGCGCCGCAGACCAGGTTGCGGCGGCCTTCGAGAGCCTGGTCGGCGATGACCTGGAGACCGCTGCCTAAGTCGAGGCCGATCGGCCCGAGGTACCCCGCCGGACCGCGGAGCCACTGCGCGAGCTCGTCGGCGTTCATGGTGCGTAAGTCAGTTGCGCCCAGTATGGCCAGCAGCTTCGTTTCGTTGACTTGATGGTCGCCGCGAAGAAAAGCCGCGGCGGGAGTCCACTTACCTTTTTCTTTCTCGGCCATGTAGGCGACGCATTTGATGTCCTGCCCCGGATGAATGCTGAAGAAAGCGGCGACGTCGGCGATGGAGGCCTTGCCCGGTGTGTGGACTAACTCGGGCTTTTCATCTCCCTGTAAGTCGGCGACCGGGGCGGGTTTGGACTGTGCTTTTTCTAAGTTGGCCGCATAGCCGGTCACTTCGGAACTCGCGATCAGATCCTCGCCCGCGTCGGTGTAGACCATGAACTCCTGCGACTGCGAGCCGCCCATGGCTCCGGAGTCGGCCTCGACGGCGACGAACCGCAGCCCGCAGCGGGTGAAGATCGCCCGGTAGGCCGCATCGTGCAGCTGGTAGGACTTATCCAGCCCGGCCTCGTCGATGTCGAAGGAGTAGGAGTCCTTCATGAGGAACTGCCGCACGCGCAAGAGGCCGGACTTAGGCCGGGGCTCGTCGCGGAACTTGGTCTGGATCTGGTACCAGATCTGCGGAAGCTGCTTGTAGGAGCGCAGTTCGTTGCGGGCGAGGTCGGTCATGACTTCTTCATGCGTCATGCCGAGGCAGAGCTCGGCGCCCTTGCGGTCCTGGAGCCGGAACATGTTCTGGCCCATGGCGGTCCAGCGGCCGGACTCGCGCCAAAGGTCCGAGGGGAGCAGGGCGGGCAGGAGGAACTCCTGGGCGATCTTGTCCATCTCCTCGCGGACGATTGCGGTGATTTTGTTGAGGGACCGCTGGCCGAGGAAGAGGTAGGAGTAGAGCCCCGCGCCCAACTGGCGCACATAGCCCGCGCGGAGGAGAAACTTGTGGCTGGCGACTTCGGCGTCAGAGGGGGCTTCGCGGAGGGTGGGGAGGAAGAGGGTGGACCAGCGGTGCATGGAGGGCCTTTCAGGGTCGGAAACTACCAAAATCGTTTTATCCCGAAAACATCGAGCTTTGTGTCATTGCTCAGAAGGGTGAGGTTTTCGTGCAGCGCCTGGGCGGCCAGAATGCGGTCGAAGGGGTCTTTGTGCTCTGCCGGGAAATCGCCGGCGATGGCGGCGTGGCGCATCGAGACGGGCAGCTCGATGTAGCCCGCTTTTCGGACCTGTTCCTGAAACTCGCGGGCAAGACCCTGGTCCAGCTTGCCGATGCGTGCTTTCCGGACGATCTCGTAAGCTGAAACCGAGGAAACGTACCGGCTGTTCCGTGTATCCCTCAAAAGAGCATCGATCGCCTGAGACAGTTGAGGCGATTCCCGAGCCGCCCAGATGAGCGCGTGTGTGTCGAGGAGATAGCCGTTCACTCCCCCTCTCCGTTCCAAAGCCGAAGTTCGTCCTCCGGCAAAGGCTCGAAGAATTCCGGTCCGGGTTCCGGCCAGTGCTTTGCGAATCCGACAGCCGGCAGTTCCGAGTCATTCACCCGCGAAATTTTCGCGACCTGCTTGCGGCTGCGGCCCGACGTGATGATCACTTCCCGACCTTGAGCAACCTCGGCGAGAATTTTCGACAGGTGTGTTTTGGCTTGGTGAACTGAGTAGGTCATGCTGCCGGTTCCTTTGAAGACTAAGTTAGCCCATGTGACGCGGCACTGCAAGAGAAGGCCTAGGGGAACTCTGATCAAGCTAAAGCCGGTGCCATAACTGCTCCGGGATGAACAAGGGTCTGGCGGCGGCGGAGACTTGATCAGAGCTTCCCTAGCGGCGCGCGGCCGAAAGCAACCGCTAGACCAGCCCCAAACCCCACAGCGCATGGAGGTGCAGCACCCCCAGCACGCACCCGCTCTCGTCCGGGACGAGGAGGGCGGTGATGCGGTGCTGCTCCATCCGGGCCAGGGCGCGTGGTGCCAGCGCGTCCGGGGCGATGGTCTGGGGTTCGCGATGCATAATCGCGCGCGCGGTGCTGGATAGGGCGGCCTGGCCTTGAGCCAGCAGGAGTCGTCGCAGATCGCCGTCGGTGACGACGCCCCGGAGAATCCCGGCCTCGTCGACGACCGCGGTCAGGCCGAGGCCCTTGGCGGTCATCTCGTCCATCACGCGGGTCAGCGGCGCGTCGAGCGGAACCCGCGGGATGCGCGCGCCGGTGTGCATCAGGTCGCGGACCGGGGCGAGCTGCTTGCCTAATCGTCCGCCGGGGTGCAGCCGCGCGAAATCCTCGGGGCGGAATCCCTTGCGGAGAGACACGGCGATCGCGAGGGCGTCGCCGAGGGCGAGCATGGCGGTGGTGGAGGCGGTGGGGGCCAGGTCTATGCCGCAGGCGGCCGGATCGGACGAGCCAGGCGAAGGCTGTGCGACCGAGCAGTCCAGCGCGACGTCGGAGGCGCGGGCCAGGGTTGAGCCGAGCGAGCAGGTAAACGTGACAAGCGCATCGCCGACGCGCTGGAGCGTGGCAAGCAGGCGGAGCAGCTCCTCGGTTTCCCCGGAGGCGGAGAGCGCCAGGACCAGGTCGCCGGGAGCCAGCATGCCGAGGTCGCCGTGGACGGCCTCGGCGGGGTGCAGAAAAAGCGCGGGGGAGCCGGTGGAGGAGAGAGTGGCGGCGATCTTCTGCGCGATGATGCCGCTCTTGCCCATGCCGGTAACCACGATGCGGCCGCGCTTGGTTCCGCACTCCAGGACCAGTTCGACGGCGCGCGCGAAAGGCTTGAGCATCGGCCCATCCAGGCGGTCGGCCAGAGCGAGGAGGGCAACGGCTTCGGTACGGACGAGTTCGGCGGGGGTCATCGGTCAAGCTTCCTCGGGAAACACAGGGGCGGGGATCCGCACATACGCCATCCCCGCGGCACGGGCGGAGGCGATGCCGGCTTCGGCGTCCTCGAAAACCAGGCAGGTCGCGGGCGGGACGCCGAGGATGCGGGCGGCGTTGAGAAACGGCTCCGGGTCCGGCTTGCCGCGGGTGTAGTCTTCCATGCCGACCAGCACGGGAAAGTAATGTAAGAGGCCGAGTTGGGTGAGCGTGGCGCGGATGGACGCGCGCGGCGAGCCGGAGACAATGGCGAACGGGACCTTGCCCGCATGCTCTTCAATAACGGTGAGCACTTCGGCCATCGGCTTGAGCCCGGCGAGGGCTGCGAGATAAAGCGCCTCCTTGCGGTCCACCACGGTGCGCGGATCGAGGGAGGTACCGTAGCGCTCGTTGAGCAGCTCGACGACGCGCAGCAGGGGGATGCCCCCGTACTGGTAGAAGAGCCGCTCGGGGAAGCGGCCGCCGTGCTCCTCAATGGCTTGCCGCCAGGCTAGGTAGTGCAGCGGCATGGAGTCGGCAACGGTGCCGTCAAGGTCGAACAGAAAAGCGGAGTGGGGGCCGGGCGGAAGGGTGAGCATGGTTTGGTGCAAGGGTAAAGGGTGGAGGGAG
>CAXTTW010000304.1:0-3661 GCA_964247255.1 uncultured Acidobacteriaceae bacterium | reverse complement strand
GGGGCCCTTGCTCGCCGGTAACACTGTCTTAAAAAAGTCAGACACGCGACCTCCACGGCCCCTACACTGGCATTGTTCTCTCGTCGCCAGTCCGGAGCCAGCGCCATGCACACGCCGCGAAAAGTCCAACCCTGGAAGGTTCAGATGCGCCAACTCGCCTCCCGCCCCGCGCTTCAGGGCGTCTGGCTCGCTCTTTCCAAAATCGCGTATGCCGGGATGAATTACGGCGGCGGTCAGATGGTCGAGGACAGCGGCGAGCGGGAAGCTCTGCGCTTCGCTCTCCAGGCCATGCCCGCGAGCGAGCCGCCGGTGCTCTTCGACGTGGGCGCGAACCAGGGCGACTATCTCGGGGCCGCTCTGCAGCTGCTCGGGACCAGGGCGCGCGCGTTTTCCTTTGAGCCGCAGCCTTTCAACATCGGCGTGCTCCAGCAGCGGTTCGGCTCGGATGCGCGCGTCACCCTCGTCGAAGCCGCCCTGGGCAGCGAGGCCGCGATCGCCGAGCTGCACTTCGACGCCGACGGCGACCCGACCGCTTCGCTGCATCTACAGCCGACCGAGCACCACACCCATCACCGGCAGGTGCGCGTCACCACCGTCGACCAGGTCTGCCTCGACCACGGCGTTTCACGGATCGACATGCTCAAGATCGACGCCGAAGGCAACGAGATGGAAGTGCTTCTAGGCGCGCGGTCTATGTTGGGACGGGGCGCGGTGCACGCGATCCAGTTCGAGTTCGGCGAAACCTTCCTCCAAACCCCGTACCACTTCCGCGACTTCCACGACCTGCTCGCGCCGCACTACCAGATGTACCGCATCCTGCGCCACGGGCTGGTCGAGCTGCCCGCGTATACGCCTGATTTGGAGGTATACAAGCTGGCGAACTTCCTTTGTGTCCACAAGCCGGCAAGCTAAGCTGCGATCTAAGCTGCGGTCCAAGGGTCAAGCAGCGGCACGCCGGTCGGGCGAAAATCGGCGAGGTTGCGCGTCACCACGGTCATGCCGTGGACCAGCGCCGTCGCCGCGATCAGCGCGTCGCGTTCCGAGCGCGAGTCCGGGACGTGGAGACGGGCACAACGCCGGGCCACCGCCGCATCGACCGGCAGGGTGCGCGCGCTGAACTCCGGAAGCACGTGCTTATCGAGCCAGGCCCGCAGCAGCGCGCCTTGGGCCGTATCCCGCCGCTCCATCTGGAGCACGCCTTTTTCGAGTTCCAGAATCGTGATCGCCGAGACGTAGAGCGTGGCGGCTTCGACGCTGTCGGCCCAGAGCGCAACCTTGGGCGCGGCCTTGCCCGACCGCACCTTACGCAGCTCCGACACCACGTTCGTATCGAGCACGAACACTAGGAGAAGTCGACTTCGCGCGCGGCGACGGCGGCACGCGGCGCGGTGAACTCGACCTCCTCCACGCCCGGCAGTGTCAGCGCATCGGCGATCTTGCGCGGGCCGCCGAGCAGCTCCCGGTAGCGCTCAATGCTGAGGAGCACATGCGCGGGCCTCCCCCGGTCGGTGATGAAGACAGGGCCGAAGCTCGCGGCTTTCTTGGCCCGGCTGCTGTCCTGATTGAAGTCGCGGCTGGAAAGCGTCGTAGCATTCACGGCGGCACCTCCTTGATGAAGCAACGTTACTACACCAGAGAAGAAAAGCAAAGTGGCTGCTTACGGGTCAGGGCCACAGGCGCTGTTTGGCCCAACCGTCCCCCGCCCGTGTAAAGACCATGCGGTCGTGCAGGCGGTCCGGGCCGTCCAGCCAGAATTCCACGCGCTCGGCTTCGATGCGGTAGCCCTTCCAATACTCGGGCCGGGGCACCTCATCCGGGTGCGCTTGTTCAAACGACGCCACTGCTGCCTGCAGCTCCTCGCGGCTGCCAAGCGGCCGCGATTGTTGCGACACCGCCGAGCCGACCTGGCTCCGGCGTCCCCGGCTGTGGAAGTACTCGTCCACCTCCGCAGGGTTTAGAAGGCGCACCGGCCCGTCGATCCGGACTTGACGCCGGAGGGATTTCCAGTGCAGGCAAAGGGCGGCCCGCGGGTTCACTTCGAGCTGCCCTCCCTTTTCGCTTTCCGCGTTCGAGTAAAAGCAGAATCCGCGAGCGTCCGAGCGCTTCACCAGGACCATGCGCACACTCGGCCTCCCGTCCGGCGACGCGGTCGCGAGCGCCGCCGCGTTGGGGTCGTTCGGCTCGCTCGCTTCCGCGTCCTTCAGCCAGCGGGCGAAGATCTCGACCGGCTCGGCGGCCATCTCCAGCATCGTTAATGCTTCTTCCTTGGTCATGGCTCGATGCTATTCCACGAGGGACGTTCCGGCTCCGGCGGCGCATCTAGAGCTGAATGGACGAAACGCGAAGCATGAGTCGCACGGTTTCAGGCCCGATTCTCCGAGAGCTCGGTGCCGCCGAGCAGCTCTTCTGGTGGATGAACCGGCGGCGAGCGGCCCAGTTCGCCATGGCGGTGGAGACCGCCGGCGCGACCGCGGTAGAGCAGTGGCGCACCGCGCTTGCCGGGCTGCAGAAGCGCCACCCGCTGCTTTCCGTCTCGATCGCTGCCGGGCCCACAGGAAAGCCGGTCTTCCGCAAAGCCTTGAACGCGGAGATCCCTCTGCGCCTGGTCCCCGAAGGCAAGGTCGAAGACTGGCCGCGCGTGCTGGAGGACGAACTCGCGGTTCGCTTTAGAGAAACCGACGCGCCCTTGCTGCGGGCGGTCCTGCTGCACCGGGCGGACCGGGCCGCGCTCGTGCTGGTCGCGCACCATTCCGTCAGCGACGGCATCTCGATGGCGCTTCTGATCCGGGACCTGATGCGCGCGCTCGCGGGTCAGTCTTTGGAGCCCTTGCCGATCCCGCCTTCGAGCGAGCGGTTGATCGAAAGGCTCCCCGCGATCCCCGCGAAGGAGCCTCCGAAGCAGGCTCCACCCAATCCCATGGAGTATGCCGACGGAAAGCTGCGGCTCCAAATCGCGTGCGCCGCTCTCGGGGCGGCCGCCACGCTGGCCCTGCGCGAACGCTCGAAACGCGAAGCCACCACCGTGCACGGCGCCCTGTGCGCGGCAGCGGTCCTGGCCGGGCGCGCCGCCGTTCCTGATTGGCGGGAGAAAGACGTCCGCCTGAACAGCCCCGTGAGCTACCGTCAGATTCTTGGAGCCGGGGAAGCCAACGGGCTGTACATCGGCAGTGGGAGAATGCGCTTCGCGCCGAACCCGTCGGCTGAGTTTTGGGATCTCGCGCGGGCGGCGAAGGCGCAAGTGAAGGACGCGGCCTCCCCGGCTTCCATCCAGGCGTTCGCGGCGCGGATCGGCGGGGCAGTCGCTGGACTCGATACCCTCCAAGCTGCCGCGAAGCTGGCAGCGCTGACATTTTCAGGCGAGATGATCCTCACCAACCTGGGCGCGATGCCTTACCCTTCCGCTTTCGGCTCACTTAAGCTGGAGGCGGTCTGGGGTCCCGCGCTTTTCATGGGATTTCACCAGCTGCTTACCCTCGGCGCGGCCACCCTCGACGGCTCCCTTCGTCTGCTTCTTGTGGACGACGGCCCTGTCGCCCCGCTGCTGAGCGCGATCGAACGGGAACTCCGACTGGCCTGCAACTGATCGATCCGCGCGTTGATCCGCGGGATCTCAGGGATGCCCCTGTAGACTCCTGACAGCGATGCCGCCCCTTCCCAAGCC
>CAXTTW010000303.1:0-3692 GCA_964247255.1 uncultured Acidobacteriaceae bacterium | reverse complement strand
ACCTCATCCCGCACCTCCCACCCGCGTAGCAGCTTGTATGCCGTGCCCAGCCCAAACCCCGCCGACACCATGCGCCGCACGAACCGAGCCGACTCTTTCTCGTTTTCGGGCTTGCGCATCCGCTTGCGATCCACATACTGTCGGGCCAGCGCCGCCTCGTCCACCTGCCCATACGCATTCTCGAGCGCCGCCGAGGCGACCTCCCCATCCACACCCTTGCGCTGCAGATCCTGCTGCACCCGCCGGCGTCCCAGCTTCGCACCTTCCTGGCGCAGGCGCGTGTAGTCCGCCGCGAATGCCGTGTCGTCCAGGTAGCGCTGCTCCTTCAAACGCGCGAGCACCGCGTCGATCTTCGCCCCGCCGGTCTCACCCTTCTCGACCCTCGGCAGCATGAGCCGCCGCAGCTCCGCCGCGGTTCGCATCTGCCGGCCCAGCGCGCCCACCGCATACTCGTACAGCTTCGCCTCGTCGAGCGGCTCCCGGACCTTCGGCGCTTTCCACGGCATTCCCCATCATGCCAGACACGGACGTAACCTTTCCGAGAGTCTTTCCCGCTGGACAGGCGTTTAATAAGGAGGGAGTTCTCCGCCGTGCGTTCTTTTCTCGCTGCTTCCGTCCTTTTCCTTTGCGCCGCCGCCGGCGCGCAGGTCAGCTACACGCCGCTGCCGCTCGACTCCGGCTTCGGCCAGCTCGACCTGACCCAGCCGCCCGTGCCGCCCCAGCAGATCATCGCGAAGTTCACGGCCAAGGAAACCGAGTTCCAGACGGCCATGGCGAACTACACCTTTACCCGCAGCGTGCGCGTGGACACCATCGACGACGACACTCACAAGGTGGACGGCGAGTACTACCAGGTCACAGACATCTCCGCCGACCCTGACGGAAAGAAATATGAGCACGTCGTCGAGGCCCCGCAAACCACGCTCGAGCGCGTCATGATGTCCCCGGCCGATTTCCAGGACATCGAGCACCGCTTGCCGTTCGTGCTTACCGAGCAGGATGCCGGCCAGTACGACGTGAGCTACGTAGGCAAGCAGCCCGTCGACGAGGTTCCCACCTACGTCTTCGACGTGAGACCCAAGGTCATCGAAAAGAACAAGCGCTACTTCCAGGGCCGCATCTGGGTCGACGCGAAGGACTACCAGATCGTGGTGACCAACGGCAAGAACGTCCCCGACGACAACCGCAAGGGCCACGAGGACCTGTCGCCCCCCTTCATGACCTTTCGCCAGCAGATCGACGGCAAGTACTGGTTTCCGGTCTACACCAAGGGCGACGGCGTGCTGCACTTCCAGGCCACGGGCGGCTTCCCGAGCAACGACGTGCACATGAAAGAGATCGTGAAGTACACGAATTACAAGCGCTTCGGCTCGTCGGTCAAGATCACCTTCGACGGGCAGGAGGTGGAGAAGGACACGCCGAATACCGGACAAACGCCTGCCCCGCCTGCGAACGGCAAACCGCAGTAGTTCAGCGCCGGCCCTTAAAAAAGCCGCGGATCTCCCGCGCTGCCTATCCGGGTCTTCGCGATGTGCAATCGGGCGAAGGGACCCGCACACCTGAAAAAGCGGGGTTACGCCGCAGCCGCCCACCTTGCCCGGAACTGGGCGGCCGCATTCGTGCGGATGGGCTTGCCGTGGCCGAATACGGCCGTTTCAAAATCCAGCCCCGCCAGCTTCCGCAGCGTACGCCTGCCCTGCTCGATGTCCTCGTAAGCGATGCTATAGGCCAACTCCTTCTCATGGCCGCAGCTGTCCGCCGCGAGGAGCACCCCTCCATGCCTCTGCCACAGAAAGCACAGCTGCCCCGCGCAGTGTCCCGGCGCGTGGAGCGCTGTGATGCCTCCGGCAAAGGGCAGCATCTCCCCGTCCCCGATCCGCCGGTCGACCGGGCAAGGCTCCACGTGCATCTTCAGCGTCACGATCCTGAAGTGGACCAGGCCGGCAAACACATGATTCAGCAGTCCAGGCGCGGCCTTCATCGGGCGAAAGCCCCTCCCTGCCTCCGTGATCGGTGCGTCCAGCGGGTGCATGTACGTTTGTGCGCCCGTCGCCTTTCGCAGCGCCGCGGCGTTGCCGATATGGTCGGCATGCGTATGGGTCAGCAGCAGGTGCTTCACGTCGGAAGGCTGCCTGCCCAGCTCGCGCAGCGCCCCGAGAATCTTCTCCGCGTTCCCCGCAAAGCCTGTATCGATGAGCACACCCCCGTCAGGCTCGTCGATGTAGAACGCGTTCACGACGCCGAGCGGGATTTGATAGAGACCTGGCACAATCTGCTCCGGCATCGCGTTTTCCTCAGTAGTACAGGTACTTCCGCCACTTCAGGTCCGAGTTCCCGATCATCCGCATGATGTGCCGCGAGGTATGGAGCGAGAACGGCCGGGGCTCGCGAAGCAGGCGCATTTCGTCCTGCTCATGGAGCAGCTGGTTGCCCTTGCGACGGTTGCAGGTGTGGCAGCAGGCCACCAGATTTTCCCAGGTGCTGGCACCGCCCCGCGACCGCGGGATCACGTGATCCAGCGTCAGCTCCGCTGCATTCATCACGGTCGCGCAGTACTGGCAGGTGTTGCGGTCGCGCAGCAGGATGTTCTTGCGGGAAAGCGCCCGGGTCTGGTGCGGAATGCGCCGGTATTCGAGCAGGCGAATCACCGAAGGCAGCGGCATCCGCGTCCGCGCGGCATGGAGGATCGCCCCCTGCTCTTCCTCGGTTTTGGCTACTCCCTTGAGCACCAGCACGAGCGCCCGGCGCGCCCCGCAGATATTGATCGGCTCGTAGGACGCGTTCAAAACCAGCACCGGCGTTTGCATGGGCTGCTGGAACGGGAGCGTCCGGTCATCCGAACCCGAGACCGGGCCCAGCACCGGAGCGTGCTCCCGGCTGAGCCTCCCCTTGCGCGTGTGCATCGAGCTTTTCGCGAGAGCCATGTGCGTATGTCCCCTTCCAGCCTACTAGCGGTCTCATAGGACCGTAAACTTTGTGGAATCTCGGGTGAGACCCGCCCCAAAGCGAGGCTCACACGAAGACTGCTGAAGCGACAAAACTCAGTATGAGACCGCGTCTAGCCTCTCCCCGTACTCGTTGAACCCCACAAAGCCACATCTTCCTCCATGGGCGTTTCCATGGGGTGAACCGGCCCGGTTTCGACGAACTCCTGCTTCTGCGCCCTGGCTGCGGTCGCGACCCAGACCTCCCGCGCCCCAGCCCGCTTCAGCGCGGCCGACGCGGTCCGGGCCGTCGCGCCCGTGGTGAAAATGTCGTCGATCAGCAACACCTCGCGCCCGGCAAGGCCGGCCCGCGCCGGCACCGCGAAGGCCGACTGGAGGTTGCGCCTGCGACCTGTCGGGGAAAGCCCGGCCTGCGAGTCGGTCGAGCGCCGCCGCTCCAACCATCCTGCTTCCAGCCTCAAGGCGAACCCGAGCCGCTTTCCTTCCCGGACCAGCGCCCGAGCCAGCAGCTCCGCCTGGTTGAAGCCGCGCTGCCGGCGTTTGCCTTTCCAAAGCGGCACCGGCACCACCGTTGCCGCTCGCGGCGCGCCGGGCAGGGCCGCGTACTGCGCGGCCATCAACGCGCCGAGCGGCTGCGCGACCGGCTCCAGCCCATCGTACTTGAGCAGGTGCAGCAGGGTCCGCATCGTCCCCCCATACACCCCGTGCGCTACCGCCCGGTCGAACGCGGGCGGGACCATCCGGCAA
>CAXTTW010000302.1:0-3696 GCA_964247255.1 uncultured Acidobacteriaceae bacterium | reverse complement strand
CGCTGGTCGTGCAGGCAACGCCATGGGCAACCGTGCTCGACGTCACGGACGCAAGCGGGGCGATGCGGATGCTGCCGCGGGAGCGCAGCACGCCCCTGCGGCTGGACGCCCTGGAAGCTGGCATATACAAGGTGCGCATGATAGACGCCTCCGGCATGGAGAAGACCGTCGAGTGTACGGCGGCACCAGGCGGGCAGCTTTGTACGGCTGAGTTCACGGCACCGGATCCGGCTCGGTTCTTGAGCGCGCGCCGGTGAGGATGGCCGGCGCGCGCGAGCCTGTCCTCCGCACGTAGCTCCCTGACTTTTGCTCCTTCTTACACGGTGAGGCAGTCAGCTGTCGCTTCCGTAGGTCGTTGCTTTACTTCCGCACATAGGGACTGCCGAGATTTGCTCCTCTTCAAGATAGCAAGAGTTCTTGAAAATAGTGGAAAGGTCTTAAGTTTGTCGGAATCAACAAGCGTTTGTTTCGTTCTTCTGAATGAGCGCACCCGCTTGGCGGCATAGGATCGGGAAAGGGTGGAATGATCAAAGCACCTACTCAAAAGAGAGCATCACCGACCCCGGCGCGCGTCGGCATTCCCGAACGCGGAGCTTTCTACCTTCGGGACTTGATCGATGCCGCTCCCAAGCCATACCCGTCGGTGGTTCCTATCTTCATCAAGGTGGTCGCAGCCGTCGAAACGGTGCATCGCGCGCAAGCTCGGGCGGGCTACTCCGACCCGCGCAGGATCGCTGTTTACGGCGGCGGCCGGGTTGAGCTCAATCTGGCCGGCAGACGCTCCGGCCACAGCACTCTTGACTGCGCAACCTTTAAGTACACGGCCCCTGAGTTGGTGATCGGGGAAGTGGAGCAAACTCGCTCGATCGCGGCTGACAGCTATGCCCTTGGCTTTCTATTCTACGAGATCCTGCTGGGCAGGGAGCTGTTCCAGCAGCAGTTTGCCGCGGTGCAAAGGCGCGGCGAGCTGGGCTGGATGTACTGGCATGCGGACCGGAGCTGTGCCGCGCAGCCGCTGCACCTTTCACTCGCGCGTTTTCCCGAGAGCATGTCCCGCCTGATCGGCGGGATGATCGAAAAGGACGCGGCGAGCAGGACTGTCGAGCTGGGCAGGGTCGCCGAAGCCCTGGCCGGGGCCGTCCAAGGTACGGCGAAGTTGTCCGGCCTCGCTCAACTGCGCGGCGAGGGTGCGAAACCCCCGCGCGGGCGGTCGAAAGCTCCAGGCTTTTGGGGCCGCAAGGCACTCGGGCCGGGTACGGCCGGGCCACCCTGAGATCTAACTTCTAACTTACCGACGCGGCATCGAGTCCACGGCCTTACTTACAAGCGAGCCGTCCGGGACAGGTGCGCCTCAAATTCGCTCCGAAGCAGCAGCCGTCGAACCAACCCACCCCCCAAGGAGATTGCCGGCAATGACTAATACCCTGATCGAAACCCACTTAGGTTATGCGCATGCGATGGTAGCCGAATTCGCGGGAAAATACCCGCCCAACGTGACACGCGGCGACCTGAACGGAGCCGCTGAGCTGGGCCTGGTGCAAGCCGCGCAAAGCTACGATCCGGCGCGAGGAGTATGTTTCTCGACTTTTGCCTATTTCCGCATTCGCGGGGCGATCTTCGACGAGGTCCGTAAGCTGTGGCAGGCCTCCACCATGAGCGGCAGCGCGCCTGAGCCGCGCGAGGAGGAACACGTTGAAGGCGGTGCCGAGACTGGGCACGGCGATGCGCCGGAGCAGTTCGCGGGGCGCGCCCAGGCCTTGACCGCTGAAGCGCTGCCGTGTCCGCGCGAATCGCCCGCCTGCCGTCTGCTGCGGCTGGAGCAGGCCGAGTGCATCCGCAGAGCGCTGAGCCGCTTGCCGGAGCGGCACCGCTTTGTGCTGCAAGCCTACTACTACGACGGCGTCTCGATGGTGCGCATCGGCGAACAGCTCAATCTGTCGAAGTCCTGGGTTTCGCGCATTCACGCGCAGGCCCTCGTCATGGTCAAGACCAACATGGAAAACCCGGGAGGGCCGCGCACGCGCCGAAGTCGCAGGGCCGCACCCGCGCCGCAGCGCCGGCCGGCCGCTCGCAGGAAACTTTCGCACAGCGGCGGCGATAACCGATGAAGGAGAGACGCTCGTGAATCCGATCGCGACCAAAGCCGCCATCCCCGGGCTGGAGCTGCCGAAGGGAGCGGGCCCGGGTGCCGACGTGGGCGTCGGCCAGGGCACCGGGAAGCCGCCCATGGACTTCGACCAGCTCATGGCGCAGATCAAAACGACTGCCGCGGGCGGAGCTCCTGCCCAGGCTCCAAGCGCCCCCGCGAGCGTCGAGCCGGCGATGAAGGTGCAGCCCTCGCCCGCGAACGAGCTGCGGCAAGGCCTGGAGACAAGCCGCCGCCACATCACGCGGCTGAGCAAGCAGATCGAAGGGGTGCGGGAAACGCCGGCCGCGCAGGGCCTCGGCGGGCGGCTCACCGGCATCGAGCAGCAGTATGCCCAGCTGAACGCGATGCTGCAAACCATGCCCGCCAATGCCGGCCCCCAGCGCTGGATTGTGCTCCAGCAGCAGATGTACAGCATGAGCGAGAACATTGGGACGCTGTCCAAGATGGTTTCGCAAGCCTCCAGCGGGATGAAGTCCATGCTGCAGACCCAGGTTTAGGAGGGATCGCGATGCGCCGATTCGGGCTTGCTTTGATCGCCTGCCTCCTGCTGCTCGCCGGGTGCGCCCGCCAGCTGCAGTCTGGGCTCACCGAGGACGACGCGCAGCAGATTGTGGTGCTGTTGCGGCAAAACGGCATCCACGCGAGCACGGGCCTCGATCCGACGGCCAAGAAGGATGCAGCGACGTGGGTGGTCAACATCGAGGGTCAAAACGAGACGGTGGTCCGGGCCTGGAAGCTGATGCACGAGAGCGGCCTGCCGCACAAGAAAGAGAAGGGGCTGGAAGACGTCTTCGCGAATGCCGGCATGATCCCGACCGCGTCCGAGGAGAAAGCGCGCCTGCTCGCGGGCATGGACGGCGAGCTGACGCGCACGCTCGACACGGTGGCCGGGGTGGTCAGCGCGCGAGTGCAGGTGGTTCTGCCGGAGATCAGCCCGCTGCTCGACAAGGACCAGCAGTCCGCGCCCACGGCCGCCGTGCTGATCCAGTACCAGGGCGAGCATGAGCCGCTCAGCGAGGCGGAGGTTCGCAGCCTGGTGGCCAAGGGCGTCGAAGGGCTCGCGCCGAACGACGTAGCAGTGGTGTTCAAAAAGCTCGTGGTGGTGCCCATCCCGGTGGAAAGGTATGGGCCGTGGACCCGGGCCGCGTGGCTCAACGGGGGCGGTTTGGCGCTGTCCGGCTTCATGACCGTGTTCGCGATTCTGGTCCTGCTGCTCAGCCAGCAGCGCAAGTTCAGGATCAAGACGCTCGAGCGGCAGTTAGCTCAGGCCCAGGGCGGGGCCCTTAACGCCGCCGCGAAGGCTTAGGCGGTGAACGCGCTTGCACTGGCCCTCGCGCTACGCCTCCAGGAGAGCACTCCGTTCGAGGCTCTGCTGGCCCTGCTGCCACCGGAGCACCGGGCCGAGGTGGAAGCAGGGTTGGACTGTATCGAAAACGTGGAGGATGCCAAGCGGCGTCTCCGGGCGCTGCGCTTGGAACAGATCACCCGGCAGCGGCAGGCGGCCGAAGCGCGGACGGGGATCGACTTGAGTTCGATCGCACCGGAGC
>CAXTTW010000301.1:0-3698 GCA_964247255.1 uncultured Acidobacteriaceae bacterium | reverse complement strand
GCAGCTGCGCGTCGGCGTTTGGGACCCCGTGTGCCCCGTCTGCGCCGGCCCGGTCGCGCCCCGGCCCACGCCCGAGAACAAGCCCAGCGAGGTTACCAGCGTGTACGCCCTGTCGAAGCGCGATCAGGAGGAGCTGGCCCTGACCTATGGCCGCGTGTATGACCTGCCTGTGGTCGCCCTGCGCTTTTTCAACATCTACGGCACGCGCCAGGCGCTGTCGAACCCTTACACCGGGGTCGCGGCCATCTTCGCCTCGCGCCTGCTCAACGGGCAGCCGCCGCTGGTCTTCGAGGATGGCGAGCAGCAGCGCGACTTCGTCAACATCCACGACATCGTCCGGGCCAACCTGCTCGCGCTCGAGCGGCCGGAAGCAAACGGCCACGTGATCAACGTCGGCTCCGGGCAGCCGGTCTCGATCGCCCGCGTGGCGGAACTTATGTCGGACCGGCTCGGCACGCGCGACCGCCTGCCCCACCAGCTGACGCAAAAGTACCGCTCCGGCGACATTCGCCACTGCTACGCCGACCTCGCCAAGGCGCGCGCGCTGCTGGGCTACGAGCCCCGAGTGACGCACGAGGCGGGCTTCGCCGAGCTGTGCGACTGGCTCCAGGCGCAGGAAGCGGAGGACAAGGCGGAAACCATGATGCGCGAGCTGGCCGCCCACGGGCTTTCGGCGTGACCGGGCCGGGGCATCCTACTCGGAAACCCGACGAATCTTACCCGCGGGTTATTGTCAGCGAAGCGCTTTCGCACCCCTCGTACCAAGGCAAGGAGCTGGATTGAACGACAAAACAGAGCGCAAGGCCTTGATCACCGGCGGCGCGGGCTTTATCGGCTCCAACCTGGCCGCCCGCCTGCTCACCCAAACCGGGGCCCACGTCACCGTGCTGGACTCGCTCGCGCGTCCCGGCGTCCAAACCAACCTCCTCTGGCTCCGCTCGCTGGCAGCCCCGGGCCGCCTCACCGTGGTGCACGGCGACGTGCGCGACCGCGCGCTGGTGGCCGAGGCCGCCGAGGAAGCGTCGGAGATCTACCACTTCGCCGCCCAGGTCGCGGTCACCACCTCCATCGCCGACCCCCTCGCGGACTGCCATACCAACATCCTGGGCACGCTCCATGTGCTCGAAGCGGCCCGCGCCCTGCCCGTGCCCCCCCTGGTCCTGTTCACCTCGACCAACAAGGTGTACGGTGGGCTCGAGAACGTCGGCATCACCCGCGACCTCGATGCCGCCCGCTACCGCTTCGCCGACCCGCTCCTGTCCGGCATCGACGAGGAGCAGCCGCTCGACTTCCACTCGCCCTACGGCTGCTCCAAGGGCGCGGCGGACCAGTACGTGCACGACTACGCACGCATCTATGGGCTGCCCACGGTGGTCTTCCGCATGAGCTGCATCGCCGGTCCCCGGCAGCTGGGCACCGAGGACCAGGGCTGGGTCGCGCACTTCCTCTACTCCGCTCTCGAAGGGCAGCCGGTGACCATCTACGGCGACGGCTGCCAGGTACGCGATATCCTCCACGTCCACGACCTGCTGGACGCGATGGAGTTGGCCGCGGCGCGGCGCGAGGTGACGGCCGGCCAGGTATACAACGTCGGCGGCGGCGCGGCGCAAGCCATCTCCGTCCGCGAAGCGATCGCCGCCATCGAGAAGCAGACCGGCGAACGCATCCGGGTGGAGCTGAGCGAGGCCCGCCCCGGCGACCAGCAGATCTACGTGAGCGACACGGTGAAGCTGGCCGCGCACACCGGCTGGCGGCCCACCCGTACGCTCGACCAAACTTTCGCCGACATCGCGGCCTTTTGGCGCAGCGACCTGCGCGACAGGAAGCCTGCGCCGCTGGCGGCGGCGGGGAGCGCGCGATGAGGTTCGCCCTGGTCAACCCGCGCTGGAGCTTCGAGGGCTCGACGTACTTCGGCTGCCGCGACCCCCACCTGCCGCTTGAGCTGCTGCACGCGCAAGGCGAGCTGCGCAAGGCCGGGCACGAGACCGTCTTGGTCGACGCGCAGATGGAAGCGCTGACGCCCGAAGAAGTTGCCGTCCGCCTCGGTGCCCCCGATTTCGTGGTCCTGCCGACCGCGCCCTCGTACCTGTTCTGGCGCTGCCCGCCCCCGGAGCTGCGCGTACCGCGCGAGTGGGTCGGGGCGTTGAAGACTCGCACGAGCGCGAAGTCTGTCCTCATCGGCCCGCACGGGTCTGTCACTCCCGGAGCCACGCTCCGCAAGACCGGCGCGGACCTGGTCATTCGCGGCGAGCACGATCAGGTGCTTCCAATGCTCGCGACCCAGCCGTGGGAGATGATCCCCGGCGTGTGCTGGCAAAACGCGCGCGGCCTGCACCTGAGCGAGGGCCTGGGCGTGACCCGCATGGACGAGCTTGCCCCCATCGACTTGAGCGAGTACCCGGTCGAGCTGCACACCCACAAGCATCACGTCTTCGAGCATGTAGAGGGTCTGGGCGCGGAGCTCGAGTTTGCCCGCGGCTGCCCGTGGTCCTGCTCGTTCTGCAACAAGACGCTGTTCCGCAACAAGTTCCGCGAGCGCCCCGTTTCCACCGTGCTGGCCGAAATCGATGCGCTCGTCGCGCGCGGCGTCACCTACATCTACTTCATCGACGAAATCTTCGGGGTCGGCAAGCAGGTGCGCGTGCTGCTCGAGGAGATCGCCAAGCGCCCCTTGAAGATCGGCTTCCAGACCCGCATCGATCTGTGGGACGAGGCCGGCTTCGACCTGCTGGGCCGCGCCCACGCCATTTCGATCGAGTGCGGCATCGAGTCGATCACCGAAGCCGGCCGCGCGGAGCTCAATAAAAACTGCCGCCTTTCGACCGACCGCATCGCCGAGCTGCTGGCCTATGCCAAGACGCGCATCCCGTGGGTCCAGGCCAACCTCATCCGCACCTCGCACGACGATACAGCCGCTGTCGAAGCCTGGCAGGCCGAGCTGAAACAGAAGGGCGTCTGGGTTTCCGAGCCCGTGCCCATGTTTCCGTTTCCCGGCTCGCCGTTGTACGTCGAAACCTTCGGCGCACAGCCCGACGATGAAGCCTGGGAGCGCGCGCACCGCCACTACCTGGGCCTGTTCGACCGCTTCAGTGACATCCAGGAAGAAGAACCGAAGCCGTTGGAGGAGCTCGAATGCACGTTCTCCTGACCACCGACTCGGTGGGCGGCGTTTGGACCTACACGGAAGAGCTCAGCGCGGGGCTGGTCCGCAACGGCCATCAGGTCACTCTCGTTTCGCTCGGTACGAAGCTCGACCGAGGGCAGCAGGCTTGGGTCGCCTCCATGCGGTCGCCCCTGTTCCAGTGCGTCGAAACCGAGTACCGCCTGGAGTGGATGGACGAGCCGGCGGAGGATCTGCTGCGGTCCCGCGACCTGTTGTGCGACCTGATCGCGCGGCTGCAGCCGGACCTGCTCCACACCAACCAGTTCGCGTACGGCACGCTGTCGGACACCCTGCCCGTGCTGCTGACCGGCCACAGCGACGTGCTGAGCTGGTGGCAGGCCGTGCACGGCGAGTCCGCGCCGGATACGGGCCGGCTGCGCGCCTACACCGCCCTGGTGCGCTCCGGCCTCCTGGGCGCGACGCGCCTGGCCGCGCCCACCGCCTGGATGGCCCGTGAGCTGCGCGAGCAGTACGGCATCGCGCGGCCGGTGGAGGTGATCCCGAACGGCCGATCGCCGGAGCTGTTTACCCCCGG
>CAXTTW010000300.1:0-3702 GCA_964247255.1 uncultured Acidobacteriaceae bacterium | reverse complement strand
ACGCCACCGGCAACCGCTCGCTCGCCCGCGCGCTGGGATTGAAGATCAACCGCATCGTCATCGACGCGGGCCACGGCGGCCACGACTCCGGCACGCTCGGCCCCGGCGGCATCCAGGAGAAAGACGTGGTGCTCGACGTGGCGCTGCGCTTGGGCAAGCTGCTCAAACAGCGGCTCGGGGCCGACGTGATCTTTACGCGCGACGACGACACGTTTATCCCACTTGAGACCCGCACCGCGATCGCCAACAAGGCGCAAGCCGACCTGTTCCTCTCCGTCCATGCCAATTCCAGCCCAGACGCGAGCGCCCGTGGGGTCGAGACCTACTACCTGAACTTCACCTCCTCGGCCGACGCGCTCGAGGTGGCTGCGCGCGAAAACGCCGTTTCGGCCGAATCTATCCACCAGCTTTCGGACCTGGTCAAGAAAATCACCCTGCAGGACAAGATCGCCGAGTCGCGCGAGTTCGCGAACGACGTGGAAGGCTCGCTTTACCAGGGGCTTGAAACCGGCAATGCGGGCCTGCGGGACCGCGGAGTCAAAAAAGCGCCCTTCGTGGTGCTGATCGGCGCGAACATGCCGTCGATCCTGGCGGAAATCTCCTTCCTGACCAACCCCGACGATGCGTCCGAGCTGCGCGAGGGCGCCTACAAGCAGCGCATCGCCGAAAGCCTGTACAAGGGGGTGTCGCGCTACGTGCGCAGCCTCAGCGGTTCGCGTCTGGAGGAAAGCGCGTCGGGCAACTTATAGCCAAACCTTCAGGCTCGGCCATAACTCGGACAAAGGCAGGCGGGGATGGCGGCATAAGTAGATCGGCGCGGACTCATACGGCTGGCCCCAGGGGTTGGTATTGCGCGCGATTTCGACCACGCTCGCAAAATCGCTTTCGTGCTTTTTCCGGCTGCCGCCGAAGACGATGGTGACGGACCCGTCGTGACCCCGCGGCCCCCAGTACCAGTAGTTCTGGTGGCCGGAGATCGCGACCGGAACGTCCGGCCGGTACACATTGACCGCGCTCGCTTCGCCATAATTTTCCGTAAAGATCACGGCCTTGGCGCGGTCCTGGGGCGCGAGCGCCCAGTACGCCCCGGCAAGCTCGTCGGCGATCGCGCGCCAGCCCGTCATGTCGGCCATGAGGGTGGGGAGCGGCGACTTAGCCATGACGGCGAAGTCGCGCGGACGGGCCGCCGAGCCGGCTACCCGGCGCGCGTACTCGGGCGGGGTGAGCAACGGCTGACCGGCGAAAAGGCCGAGGAGCGCGTTTACGGCGGACAGCCCGTAGAAGACGGGGACGAATATACGTTTGACTTTGCCCGGACGCAGCCATTGCTCCCAGGCAAGCGCACCCAAGGCAAACATCAGTGGGTAGACCGGCGCGAGGTAGTAATCGATCGCGTGCAGAGCCATCATGGCCGCGACATAGACAAGGTAGAGCACGCCCACCCAGCGCAGCGGCCGCGCGCGCCGTTCGCGCAGCAGCCATACGAGGCCGGAAAGCAGCAGCGCCGACGCGAGCGGGCCGATGAGCGAAGCCTGCGTCTCGAGAAAGGCGGCCGGGCCCAGTTTGAAGTTCTTACCGGAGGCCGCGACTGCCTTTAACAGCACCAATGTCGGCCAGCCGCGGTGCGCCTGCCATAAGAGGTTAGGGGCGATGACGAGCAGGATAAGTGCGATGCACGCGACAAACCAGCGGTTCCTCAGTTTTCGGGGCTGGCAAACCAGCAACGCCGCGAGCATGGCGAACAGAAAGAAGACCTCGTTCCACTTATTCTGCAAGCCAAGCCCGGCGATAACCCCCGCCGCTGCCCACCAGCGCCGGTCGCCTCGCAGCGCGCGCAGGACCGCGTAGGCCGTTCCGATCCAGAACAGCGGTTCAAAAGCGTTCATGGTAAGGAGCGCATCAATGCCCAGGATCAATGGGCAGGCCAGGACGCTGACCATGGCCAGCAACTGGGCGAGGCGTCCGCCGCCCATCTCGAGCACCAGCAGGCCGGTCCCGGCGACTTCCAAAGCACTCGCGAGGGAGGGCAGCAGCCGAAACAGCGCGAGCGAGTGCCGGCCGAAGACGAGTTCCGAGAAGCGCGCGGCCAGGGCCACGAGCGGCGGCTGGTCGACGTAGCCCCAGTCCAAGTTGCGCCCGCACACGATGTAGTACAGCTCGTCGCGGAACAAGCCGTAGCCGATGTGCTGCGCCCTGAGATTGACGAGCACGTGAACGAGAAACGCGAGCGACCCGAGCGCCGCCGCCGGCACCGCAGCGCTCCGCCACACACGCTTTCGCTTCTCGCTGCGGAGACTGGCTGCGTCGAAAACCTGGCTTGCTGCCATGCGATTCCTCTTTCCACCCTTTTGTCGTTGCGGCGCTACGTCGAATGGCGCAGCAGGGCCAAGCGGCACGGCTGCGCGGAGATCAAGGGCACGACCTGCGTCGCCATCCATGCGCCGGAGGGATCCCAGTCGCGCGCCGCGCAAACGCCGAGGAGATGGCCGGAAGAGTGGCGCATGAGCGCGAATCGCGCGTCGTCCTCGAAGCCGGCTGCCAGGCCGGCCGCGCCCTGGAACTCGAAAGCCACCGACCGGAACGACAAGCCCATCCCCACCCCTCTGGCCTTGGTGTACGCCTCCTTCAGGGTCCAAAGCTCGAGCGACCTGTCCAGGCGCTGACCGGCTGGGAGGCTCGCCAGACTTGCCCGCTCCCGGGCCGCCAGAAACTGCCCGGTCCGGCCGTCCAGGTAGTGGCCGTTGGCGCGCGACTCAACATCCAAACCGATCGCGCGGCCGCGTGTGACGGCCAGCGCCACCAGCCCCTCGGTATGCGCGAGGCTGAACCGCGGCGGCTCCGGCTCCCCGCCCGAGCACGCGAGTTCCGGACGGCCGTGCCTGCCGGCGACCAGGCGCAGCTCGCTCGGGGCACCCCCCGTGTACCCGGCCAGGACCGTCCGGAGGAGGGCACGCGCAATCAGGAAGTCGCGCCTGTCCCGGTCGAAGACCAGTCCCCGCCGGCGCGCCCGTTCTTCATCGCTCAGCAGCCGCTCGTAGCGGGCCAGCAGCGCGGCGTCGGCAATCGCGTGCGGGCAGGCGAACCAGAAGTCGACGTGCTGCCCGAGCCCGGCCGCCCGTTCCCGCCCGGCGGGGCAGGCGGCTAGCATGCGAGCCGCCCGAGCTCAGCGGAAGGGGTGGACCCGCTTGTATCCCCGACAGAAGCTCCGCTGTCGGCCCCGAAAAGATGCAGCAGCTCCTCGTAGCGGGCGGCCATCCGTTCCACGGCTTGCTTATCCCAAACCTCAGCATCGTACTCGGCAAGCAGAAACAAGCCGCTGCCCAGGCCGCTGACGTCGAAGGCGAGCTCCGCCCTGGCGAAGGCGTTCACCCCGGAGGCGAGGACCACCGCCTCAGGCTCGTTCGCGCCATCGGCGACTTCGTCGTCCGCATGAAAAGCGACCTGCAAGGGCCATCGAAAGCCCGACGGTTTCGAAAGCTGGAGCCATGCCTGCGCCTTGGCTTCGCGCACTTCTGCCGTAACGCGGCGCAGAAAATCCGTGAAAGAGGGATCGCCGGACAAGCCGACGCGTATAGGCAGTATGTTGCCGAAAAGGCCGAGCACCCCGCCGCGCTCCTCACCATGCGTGCAGGTAGCCCCGAGGACGATCTCGGTTTCGCCGGTGAGTTGGTGGAGCAGAACATAAAAGGCTGCCAGCAAGAC
>CAXTTW010000299.1:0-3726 GCA_964247255.1 uncultured Acidobacteriaceae bacterium | reverse complement strand
CACGCGCACCGCGGCCCTGGACTACTGGGGGCAGGTTCTGGCCGAACGCTCACAACCGGATGGGGCCCGCCAGGCCTACCTGGCCGCGGTGCGCGTGGACCGGGGCAGCCCTGGCGGAGCGGACGCCTTGAAGCGTCTGCGCTGAATTCGACGCGCTCAAGCATCTTCGTTAGGCCTGGAAAACCGCCGGATGTTCGCGATGACGTACAGCGGGCGGCGCTTGACCTCAGTGTAGATACGGCCCAGGTACTCGCCCATGATGCCGAGCGCGATGAGCTGCAGCCCGCTCAGGAACAGCACGCCGATAAACAACGTGGCCCAGCCCTGCACCCAGTGCCGGGTAAGGATGCGGACGGCGAGCGCGTACAGGATGCCGAGGATCGACAGCCCCGCCGCGCCGAAGCCGAGCAGCGCGACGATGCGCAGGGGCACGGTCGAAAACGAAACGATGCCGTCGAGCGCCAGGTTCATCATCTTGCCGAGCGGATACTTGGTCTTGCCCGCGAAGCGGGCCGCCCGGCTATAGGGCAGGCCCACCTGTCGGAAGCCGGCCCAGGAGCACATAGCGCGCAGGAGGCGCTGGCGCTCCGGCATTTCGAGCAGCACGTTGACGACCTTGCGGTCGAGCAGGCGGAAGTCGCCCGTGTCGAGTGGAATCTGGACGTCGGACAGACGGTTGATGAGCCGGTAGAAGAGCTTGGCGGTCCAGAGTTTGAAGCCTGACTCGCCGGCGCGTTGGCGGCGCACGCCATAGACGACCTCCGCACCCGCGCGCCACAACTCGGCCATGCGCGGGATGAGCTCGGGCGGATCCTGGAGGTCGGCGTCGATTAGGAGGACCGCTTGGCCTCGCGCGAGCTCAAGGCCCGCCGACACGGCAAGCTGGTGGCCGAAGTTGCGGGACAGCTCGACGATGGTGACGCGCGGGTCGGCCAAGTCTGTCAGGATCGCGGACGTGCCGTCGGTGGAGCCGTCGTCGACGTAGACGATCTCATAATCGGGCTCAGCCTCGGCCAGCGCGGCGGACAGGCGCGCATGGCAGGCGGGCAGGACCTCGGCCTCATTGAAGCAGGGGACGATGGCGGTGAGCATCAAGGGGCGCTACGGGGCGGCTTCCAAGGCTTGTGCGCTCGCTCTCAGGAAACGCGCTTGCCGAACAGGTCGTCCCTTTCCTGGCGCGGGCTGCAGGCGCACGATGCGGCGCAGCCGACGAGCAGAGCGGCACCGCCGGTGACGGCGGCTTCCGCCCAGTGCGGATTCATAAGCGCAAACTGCCGAAGAACGTCCTGCAAATGGAGAAACCACATGGCGGCACCTGTTTCTGGTGAGGCTTGCCGGCGAGAGTCTGTATGGGAAGCGGCTCCGTCCGGTTCTAGGATCATCCTGTCACTAATAGGATTCGCCTTGCAACGAGAATTTTGTTTCTTTTGGAGAAACTCTGCATCGGCGAGGGAAATCGGGTACTTTCGACCCGAAATGGAACGAGCATGCACTTAGGTAATTTCTTACAGAGCTAAGACTAAGACAGTGGTCGCGGGATTGCACCTCATCGTTCCATCGGCAGCGGCAGCTACTCCCGGTCGACGAGCAGGCTCGTATCGAAGCCCAGGGGCGGCGCTTGTGCTTCGTGCGGGTCATGGAGGAACACCCGGTAGACGTCGAACTCGTACAAGCGGCTGTCATAAAGCCCGTGCCGGTCCGCATAGGACAGCTTGCTGGGCGGCGGCACCAGCGCTGGAGCACCCGGCCCGGCGGTCCGGAGAGTGAGCAGCTGCCCCGCCGTCAGCAGGGCACCGGCCGCTCCGCAGCCGGCCAGCCAGGAGCCGAAGGGGAGCGAGCGCAGGCTCAGAAAGCACAACAGCAGCGCGGGGGTAAGCAGGCGTTCGCCGGGATTGACCACGCCCGCGCCCTTGTTGGGCATCGCGGCAAAGAAAAGAAGCAAAACCACGGCGGCCAGCAGAAGCGGATCGCGCAGCGCCTGGCGTCCGCGTGCAAACGCCGTCGCGAGGAGGCCCGCGAACCCGAGCGCGAACAGGAGGTTGAGCCCGACCCCGGCACGGTACAGCCCGGGAGCGCGGCCCCGGAACGAAATGTCCGCGTGGTCGACCAGGTTATGAAACGGCCCGAACTTGGACAGCGTGTACGCCTTGTAGGCGAGGTGGTGCACGAGCCCGCTGTAGAGCGGGGTGGCATCGCCCTGCCCGACCAACGGCGTCCGGCGCGCCAGGCTATACCAGGCCAGGAGCAGGAGAGCGGGCGCGAGCCCCAGGAGCCGGGCGCGGTGCCTGGGGTTGAGCACAGCTTCCGCCGCCATGAACAGGACAAAGGCGAAGAACGTCGAAGCATGGCAAGCAAAGAGCAGCAGCCCCGCCAGGCCCGTGCCCCATACCGAAAGCCGCTCCCGCAGCAGCACGGCGCACAGAAAGACGAGAACGGAGAGCTGGTAATTGACGTAGCCGTCCCAGAACGCGGAGTTGACGCCGAAGCACAGGAAGACGAGCAGCGCCGCCGGTCCTCGTTGCCCAGCGGGGAACCCGCGCGCGGTGAACAGGCACGCGGCAGCGAAGGCGGCGACGAGCGCTCCGATCCACAACTTGGCGGCGAGCGCGGCGCCGATGCCCAGATTCATAAAGGTAAGCGCCGCCTGCGAGAGCACGTTCGGCACCGGGTAATGCACCACGGCAAACCGGGCCGCGAGCGCCGGCGAGCCATGGAGCAGCGCCGCGCCCAGCCAGCCCTGGTAGGCCCAGGCCATGTAGTCCTGCAAGGGAGGCAAAGGCTGGGCGGCGAACCAGGCAATGAGCAAAGCGGCATAGCCGAGCATGAAGAGGCGAGCGAGCAGGTCGAGCGAGGAGCAGGGCATGCGGTCACTTTCCGAACAGAATGGGCGCTGCGGGCCCGCGTTCGAGCAAAAGCCTATCGGAGCCATGCCGCTTTTCGACAAAGAAAGCGGGGACGTGACTTTGGTTTCCAGCGCCATGACTCCCAAAGTGCGCTTTTCCGCTAGCATGGAACGAAGAAAAGGCGAAGAATATGCCCACTGACGAGTCGAGGATCGGGGGCGCCGCGCACACGGCCGAGCGTCCGGTACGCTGGCTGTTCCTCGACTTGAACTCCTATTTCGCTTCCGTCGAGCAGGAGCTGCGGCCCGAGCTGCGCGACAAGCCGATCGCGGTGGTGCCGGTCGAGGCGGATACCTCGACCGTGATCGCGGCGAGCTACGAGGCCAAGGCATTCGGGGTCAAGACGGGGGTCAAGGTCGGCGAGGCGAAGCGGATGTGCCCGGGCCTCCTGCTGGTGCACGCCCGGCACCGCGAGTACGTCGAGTACCACCACCGGATCATCGAGGCGGTGGAGCGGGTGGTGCCGGTTTCGGCGGTGCTCTCGATCGACGAGATGGCTTGCTCGCTGATGGGCAGCGAACGCGAACTGCTGCGGGCGCTCGCGCTCGCGCGGGCGGTCAAGCAGTCGGTCCGTACGCACGCGGGCTCGACTTTACGCTGTTCGGTGGGGCTCGCGCCGAACCGGTACCTGGCCAAGATCGCCTCCGACATGGAGAAGCCGGACGGCCTCGTGGCATTGACGCCGGACATTCTCGACGCGGCGCTGCGGGGGCTGGAGCTGCGCGATTTGCCGGGAATTGGGGCGCGCATGGAGGCCCGGCTCCACGCGGCGGGGGTGCGCACGATGCCGGACCTGCTGGGGCTGGGGCGCGAAGGAATGCGC
>CAXTTW010000298.1:0-3749 GCA_964247255.1 uncultured Acidobacteriaceae bacterium | reverse complement strand
GCCGTGCCGCAAGCCGCGCGATGGCCGCATCGGCGGCGGGCTGGGGCACCGCGCCGTCTTCCACGCGGTCGGCGGCCCACTTGCCCAGGACGAGCTTCATGATCGGCTCGCCCCATCCTGTGAGCGAAACGGCGGCCGCGCCGTTGTCGGCATAGCAGCCGCAGCCGATCAGGGAGGAGTCGCCGACGCGACCGGGCGTCTTATTCAGGGTGCCGCCGGTGGAGGTGCCTGCGGCGAGGTTGCCGTGTGCATCGAGCGCGACCGCGCCCACCGTGTCATGGTCGGCGGGGAAGTCCGGGCCGGAGGGCGCTTCGCGGGCGGAAGCAGGTCCCTCGCTTTGCCCTGAGCCGGACGAGTTTAATCCCAAGCCGGCGAAGGTCATGTCCGGCAGGCCGGCCTGCTCGTTGCGCTGCGCCACGCGCAGGTTTTCCACTTCGCGCGCGATCACCAATTCGCGGTTGTCGATCAGGGACATGCCATGCGCGGCCGCGAACTGCTCCGCTCCCATGCCGACAAAATACACGTGCGGGCTGCGCTCCAGCACCAGCCGCGCCGCCCGGATTGGGTTGCGCAGACGCTCCACGCAGGCCACGCCGCCCGCCCGGAGCGTCGCCCCGTCCATGAGCAGGGCGTCGAGCTGCACCCGTCCATCGCGGGTCAGGAAGGCACCCCGGCCGGCGTCAAAGGTTTCGTCGTCCTCAAGCAGGCTCAGGGCGGTCTCGACCGCATCGAGCGCGGGCTCCCCCCGTTCGAGCAGTGCATACCCGGCATCGAGCGCGGCCGCGATACCGCGCTCATGAGCCTCGCGCATGCCGTCCGGGATAGCCCAGGCACCGCCATGGAGGAGCAGGGTTGGGGAAGCACCGGGCATCCCCTGAGTGTATCCGGCGGGTTAGCTGTCGGTGGCGAGCACCAAATCTTTCTGGTCCTCAAGCGCGGAGAGCCGCTCCGTCCACACGCTGCGGAGCAGGCCGTGGATAGTGCTGTTGAAGCTCCCACGCTCTAGTGCCGGGTGCACGCCGGCGCGCCATCTTGCGCGTATCGCCAGGGACCGAAAAGGCGTCGGCCGCAGCGGCGCGCCTCTCCGGAAGGGTGTGCTCGTGGGCGGCCATCGATTTGCAGCCGACCATGCCGCCGAGAAGGTTCATCCGGCCGCGCCCGGCTCCAGGATCGCGCACGCGATGCCGAACCGCGCGACCCTCTGCGCCATTCATTCGAGGAGCGCGGCGTGAGCCGGCGTGGCTATTCTTAGCAGCCTAAGATATGTTTCGCAAACAGGAAACGTCGCGGAGCAAATCCACGTCCTAACCGGTGGTGCGCGAAGCTTTCATTCTGCGCTCGCCTAAAAAAGTCAGAGTCCGGCTCCAAGGAGAGTGGCATGCGGTTCACCAAGGATCTAATCGCCGAGTTCCTAGGCACCTTCGCCCTGATCTTTATCGGTGCCGGCGCGGCAACAGTGCTGGCCCCCAACGAAACCGCCGCGGTCGCCCTCGCGCATGGCTTCGTCATCATGGTCTTCGCCTACGCGTTCGGAAACGAGAGCGGGTCGTACATCAATCCCGCGCTGTCGGTCGCGGCCTTTGTCGCGGGCGAGCAAGCGCCGGTCAAGTTCATCCCCGTCATCCTGGCGCAGCTGGCTGGGGGCATCGCGGGCGGGTTCGGGCTGCTGCTGATCTACGGGCACGGCGCGCCGCACCACCTGGGCATGACGACCATCGACCCGCACTGGACCTCGCTCGCCGGAGGCTTCGCGCTGGAAGCGGCGGGGACGTTCTTTCTGGCCACCGCGGTGCTCAACACGGCGATTCGCGGCACCGCGGGCCGCATGGCCCCGTTCGCGATCGGCATGTCGGTAGCGTTTGCCATCATGGCGTTCGGGCCGGTCACGGGCGCGAGCCTGAACCCGGCCCGCACCCTGGGCCCGGCGGTCGCGATGGGCAATTACACCCAGGTGGAGCTGTACATCGGCGCGCAGTTGACCGGGGCCGTGCTGGCGGCGCTCCTATACCGGTTCGCGTTCAAACAGAGCGGCGCGGGCAACGTGCTCGACTCGGTCGCGGGCGATGCGGAAGAAGTGGAGGTCCCGGCCAGGTCCGCCGATGTGCGGCGCGGGTAGGTCACAGGACGGGCGTACGCTATTTAGGGCAGCGTACAGCGTGTGCGTGCGCGTCGAGTGCCACGGCGGCAAACCAGTCCAGCCCTCCGTACATCCTGTTGCGCTTGTTGCCGCTTTGAGGTTGGCGGCCCTCTTCGCGTTTCTTACTCGTACGCGGCCACAAATCAAAATCCGCCCGCCAGCTCCTCCGCTACCGAGGCCATGGCTACCCGGTGCGCCTTGACCCGCTCGGCCATCGCGTACTTGAGCGCGTCCACGCCCTCGCCCGTTACAGCGGAAAGCAGAAAAAACGGCAGCTTGCGCCGTTTGGCCATCGCTTGCAGCTTCTTCACTTTGTCCGGGTTGGCGGAGTCCGCCTTTGAGGCGACAACCAGCACCGGCTTGTCCGGCAGGCCGTGTCCGAAGGCCCGCAGCTCCTCGGTGATGACCTTGAAATCCTCAACCGCGTCCGGGCGGCCGCTGCCGTCGGAAACATCGACCAGGTGGACGAGCACCCCGGTCCGTTCGATGTGCCGGAGAAACTGCACGCCCAACCCGGCCCCTTCGTGCGCGCCCTCAATCAAGCCGGGAATGTCCGCGACCACGAAGCTGTCCTCGTGCGGCGCCTCGCCGACCGTAACCACGCCCAGGTTCGGCTCGAGCGTGGTGAACGGGTAGTCGGCGATCTTGGGCTTGGCGGCGGAGATGCGCGCGATCAGCGTCGACTTGCCCGCATTCGGATAGCCGACCAGCCCGACATCGGCCAGCAGCTTGAGCTCCAGGCGCAGCGCGAACTCCTCGCCCTCGAAGCCCAACTCGTGCTCGCGCGGTGCCTGGTGGGTGGGGGTGGCGAAATGCTGGTTGCCCCGTCCGCCCCGTCCGCCGTGGGCCACGATGATGCGTTCGTCGGCATGACGGAAGTCATGGATCAGCTCGCCAGTCTCCTCGTTGTAGACGGAGGTCCCGACCGGCACTTTCAGGACTACGTCGGCCCCCTCGCGCCCCGTGCAGTTGGAGCCCTCGCCGTGGCGTCCGCGCTCGGCCTTGTGCTCCGGGTTATAGCGGAAGTGGATCAGCGTGTTGTGGCGCTGGCTGGACTCCATGACGACATCGCCGCCGCGTCCGCCATCGCCGCCCGAGGGGCCGCCCTTGGGCACGAACTTTTCCCGGCGGAAGGCCATGCAGCCATTACCCCCGTCACCTGCCTTGATACGAATTCTGGTTTCGTCGATGAACATTCTTCTTTTATCAGTGTATTCTCGGCTCACTTATCCGCTGTTTGCCTGATGTTTTGACGGCCTGCCCGCCCGGCACTTACCGGGAGGGAACGCCCGGCTGCACCGAGCTCCCGCGCCACGCAGCGCCGGGCCGAGCCGCCCCCGTGTTTGGCCTTTGCACGCCCCAGCGCTGCGCTCAACAGGAGCTCGCGCCTTGCCCAACCGCCTCCCCACCCTTGCCGCCCTCGCGCTGCTCGCAGCCCCGCACCTGCTCGCCCAGGCCACCGACCGCGGCGGGCTCGAAGGCACCCTTCTGGACCCGCTCGCGCGGCCTGTCGCCGCCGGCACCCTAACGCTTACCAGCGACGCCAACGCGGCCGGTTTGACCGAGCGCTCCGATGCCGACGGCCTGTTTCACTTCCCGTCGCTCGCGCCGG
>CAXTTW010000297.1:0-3766 GCA_964247255.1 uncultured Acidobacteriaceae bacterium | reverse complement strand
ATTCGAGTGGGGTGCGGTTGCCGAACAGCGGGTTGGCGTTCGGCAGGTTCACCCATCGGTCGGCCAGGGCTTCGCTGAACAGAATGTTGAGCGACTTAAAGATACCGATCAAGTACGAAATGCGGAGCAAACGGTCCTGCTCCAGCTGCTTGCCCGCGCCCTTGAACGCCGCCCCGCTTTTCCAGGTGTAGTAAGTGCCATTCGACACGCCGCCGAGCAGCAGGCGCGCGTCTTCATCGCGGACCCGCCAGTGCCGCGCGATGTTGACGAAGGCGCGCATGGCGGCGGGGGAAAGCCGCCGGCGCTCGTCCGGGTCGCCCAGGTTAGGAAAGGCCGCCGGCGCGTATTGGCTAGCCGGATAGGCTGCGCGTCCGGGCCCGGTCAGCCTTGGCATGAGTTTACGCCTTTTCTCAAGAACACACTCCAGTGTTGGAGGAACTAACGCAAGCATACGCGCGCAAAGCGGCCGGGCTGAAGCATCGATTACCAAAGAGTGGAACTCCCTGCCGCGCGCGGCGGCATGGCGGGCCCACATACACTGGGAAGCAATGAAGCACCGCACCATTGAGCATTACGAACTTCAGCGGCGGCTCGGCGCGGGCGGGTCCGGCACCGTGTTTCTCGCCCGCGACCTCGAGCTGACCCGGCCCGTGGTGCTCAAGATCCTCAAGCGCGGCACCATTTCCGCCGAGCAGATGCGCTCCACCGTCCTGCGTGAGGCCCGCCTCGCCTCGGCCATCGAGCACCCCAATGTGTGCGCCATCTACGAGGTCGGCGAGGAAGGCGACGAAGCCTGGATCGTGATGCAGTACGTGCCGGGGCAGCCGCTCGACAAGCTCATCGCGGCCGGCCCAGCGAGCCTGCAGCTCACGCTTTCGGCCGGCATCCAGATCGCCGACGGGCTCCAGGCGGCGCACGCGCTCGGCATCTTCCACCGCGACCTGAAGCCGGCCAATGTGATGCTGACCGATGGCGGGCTGATCAAGATCCTCGACTTCGGCCTTGCGCGGCGCTTGCCGGTAGAAGACGCCGAGTTCGACCCGTCGCTCACGGCGCGGCGGCTTCCCAGCCCGCTAGGCTACACAGCACGGGGCGGCACCATCGCGTACATGGCCCCGGAGCAGTTCGTCACGGGGCAGTCCTCGGTGCGGTCGGACCTGTGGGCGCTCGGCATTCTCCTCTACGAGCTCGCCGCCGGACGGCACCCGTTCTTTCGGCCCGAAGGCGACGAGTTCCAGTCCATCCGGGCCATCCAATTCGCCGACTCGCCGGCGTTGCCCGCCCACGTTCCGGCCGAGCTCGCCTCCGTGATCCTGGCCCTGCTCGCCAAGAACCCAAGCGACCGTTACGCGAGCGCGGCGGAGGCGCGCGAAGCGCTCAAGACGATCATGCGCACTTTGCAGATCGAGTCCGGCATCATCCCCGGCGAGGCCGCGGCGACCCTGCCCACCTCGGCTCCGGAAGACCAGAAACGCACCACCGGCCTGCTCTCGATGCTGGCCGAGCGCTTCCGGGACTCGCCCGAGTCGGCCGCGCGGCAAAACACCATCATGGTGCTGCCGTTCAAGAACGCCGGGCCCGACCCGGTCGGGGGACCCTTGTACGGCTCCGCCCTGGCCGACGCGATCGCCACCCGGCTCGCGCGCATGCCCTCGCTCATCGTCCGGCCTTCGTCGGCGCTGTTCCAGGCGAACCTTGCGGGCGCGCTTCAGCAGTCCGACCCGCTCGAGGTGGGCCGCTTGCTGCTCGTACGCTGGGTGCTGGCCGGTACCTTCATGCGCGGCGAGGGGGGCTTCGACCTGAGCTGGCAGCTGCTCGACGTGCCCGGCCAGAGTGTCGGCGGAGGCGGCGCGATTTCGGTCGCCTCGTTCGACCTGATCGCGGTGCAGACGGAGATCTGCAACGACGTGTTCGCATCGCTTCAGGGCATCGGGTCATTCCACCCGGCGGCCCCGGAACGCACCCAGGGCAAGCCGGCAGCGCTGTCGGCCCGGTTGTCCGAGCAGTACCTGCAGGCCCGCGCCATGCTGTCCTCCTTCATGCAGCGAACGGGCAGCCGCAACGACCTGGACCGCGCGCTGAGCCGGTTCGAGCAGGTTACCGAGGCCGACGCCCGGTTCGCCTCCGCGTGGTCCGGGCTGGGCATTACGCACCTGCAGTACGTGCGGTACGGCTTCGGCGGGCACAAGCACATCCTGGCGGCGCGCAAGGCCCTGGACCGGGCGCTCGCGCTCGACCCCGGCTCGGTCGAGGCCAACCTGTACCGGGTATACATGCTGCTGGGCCGGGGCGAGAAAGAGTCGGCCCGGCACGGCATCGAGCACCTGCTGCAGACCGCGGCCAACGACGCGCAGGTCCACACCATCGCCGGCATGACCATGCGCCTGGACGGCATGTACGAGTACGCCTTACGCCAGTTCAACGCGGCGCTCCAGCTGGATCCCTCGAACGCGCCCGCCATCTACAACCACCGGGCGCGCGTGTACCAATACCAGAACCAGTTGGAGCTGGCCGGGGACGAGCTCGAGAAAGGCCTGGCGCTCGAGCCGCGGCACCCGCTGCTGCGTACCTCGCTCGCCTACCAGCACATGCGCGAGGGGCGGCTCCCGGCGGCGATCGGCCTGCTGGAGCGCGTCATCGAGGACGACGCCTCCATGCGCCTGGCGTACCCTACCCTGGCCATGTGCTACGTGCAGGCTGGGGATCGTGAGCGCGCGGCCGAGCTGATCGAGGAGAACTCGATCGCCGCGGCCGAGGCCGACTCGGAGATGGCGTACCGGCTGGCGACGTACTTCGCGGTCGAAGGCGACGAGTCGGAAGCGCTGCACTGGCTGCGCCGGGCGATCTATCTGGGCAACGAGAACTACCCGTGGTTCGTGCAGAACCCGGCCTGGAAGCGCCTCCACGACCACACCGATTTCGACCGCATCCTGGATGAGCTCAAAAAGACCCACCATCGCAACCAGAAGAACTGGAAGCGGCTGCTGGACCGGCTCCCGCGGTGACATGGCGCAATCTTTCCGGCCCGACTCCCAATGAGGTCATCCTGAGCGGAGCGAAGGATCCGCTGTTGCTTCTCCTACACGCGAAAGCAGGTCCTTCGTCGCTTACGCTCCTCAGGATGATGCAGGTCGGGCGATTGCACGCAAGTTCTCGGGCAGAGATCGATGCAGGCGCGTTGCGTGCCCTCAGCGGGTGAGCAGCAACAGGGCGAACAGGGCCACCCAAAACGCGCCCATGGTGTGCCAGAACCAGGCGATGCAGTCCACGAACACCTGGCGCTGCTCGACGCGGCGCAGGCGGTACAGGCCCAAGCAGGCGGTGCCCAGCAGCAGAAGGCCGAGCACGATGTGGGCCGAGTGCGCACCGGTAAGCACGAAGAAAAAGGTCGAGTTGGCGCTCGAAGCGAAGCGAATGCCATTGTCGGCGACCTCGCGCCAGGCAAGCGAGACGCCGGCGAGATAGGCACCGCCCAGCGCCCCGGTGACCGCGAGCCAGGGCCAGGTACGCCCGGCCATGGGGCGGCCCAGGCCAAGCCATTCCTCGATTACGTCCATCTCGTGGAAGAGCTGGCGGCGGCCATACTCGAGCGTCGCGCAGGACAGGACCAGAAAGCCGGTAGCGACCCAAAGGGCGGTCGGGATGACGACGGGCCGCAGCTCGGGAATGTAGTTGCCGGCGGAGTCGAGCGCGACCGGCGCGTGCCGGACGAAAAAAGCGCTCACGAGCGAGAGAAAAAAGACCAGGTCCGCGGCCAGGAAAAACG
>CAXTTW010000296.1:0-3770 GCA_964247255.1 uncultured Acidobacteriaceae bacterium | reverse complement strand
CGCGATGCTCGCCGCCGGGCCTGTGAGCCACCTGCTGCGCGCGCGGGGCCGCGTGCTTGCCGCCAATCTCACCCTCGCCTTCGCCGCCATCGGGGTGCTTTCCTGCGTCCACGAGGGACTGGCCCGGTTCTATCCCATCATCGGCTCGCGCGGCCCGGCCCTGGCTATCCGGGCCGCTGCCGCCCCCGCCGACCGCATCCTGCTTGACGGCGAGTACACCCTCGGCTCGGGCATTCCCTTCTACACCGGCCGAGCGGTTTCGGTCGTGGACGGCCGGGTGAACGGCCTTTGGTATGGCTCGCACTGGGCCGACTCACCCGATGTTTTCGTTTCAGACGACCGGCTGCACGCGCTGTGGGCCGCGCCCGGCCGGCGGCTGTTTTTGTTCACGCAAAACCCCACCCGGCAGGCCGACCTCGCCCGCTTCGGCCCCGTCTACACGCTCTTCGCCTCCGGCGGCAAGACCGTGCTGACCAACCGGCCCGTTTTACAGTAAGTAACAGTAGTTCACCGGGAGGCTTCCCGAACCCATGCGCCTCATTGCCTCGCTCGCCCTTGCCCTTCTGCTTGCCGGACCACACACCGTCCCGCAGCCCGCCCCGCAGCACCCCACCAGCGAGCCCTATGCGGGCGACCTGTCCATCTTCGAGTACAAGGACCGCGACAAGAAGCTGCAGCCGGGCCGGGTGATGGACCTGCTCGGCCTCCACCCCGGCTCGGCGGTCGCCGATATCGGCGCGGGCTCCGGCTGGTTCACCGTGCGAGCCGCCGCGCGCGTCGCGCCCAACGGCGAGGTGCTGGCCGAGGACATTAACCCCGCCGCGGTCAAGGCTATCCACGACCGCGCCGGCAGGGACAAACTCACCGACGTCCAAACCGTCCTGGGCACGCCGGACGACCCGAAGCTGCCCCCGAACAGCGTCGATGCGGTGCTGATGCTGAAGGTCTACCACGAGATCGCCCACACGGATGTCTTCCTGCGCAACTTGAAGCCGGCCCTGCGCGCGCACGGGCGGCTCGGCATCATCGATCGCAACGGCACCGGCGCGGATCACGGTCTGGACGAGCCGGTCGTCGTCAGGGAGCTTACCGCGGCCGGTTTCCACAAGGTAGGCCGCTACGACTTCACCAAAGCCGATGGGCAGGACTACTTCCTCCTTTTCGAGCGGAACTGACCGGGCTGCCTGTGTGTCCTATCGAGGTACACCGCTCGCGCGCGTACCGTCTCCGGCCCCGCCGCTCGCATCCTAGTGCGAAAGCACCTAAATAGAACAGCGCGCCTCCACGCCGGCCGCCTCCGCTTCGCGCGGACGCGCCGCGCGTGTCGAGCCACGGCTACATCAGAGCCGTCCGCGCGCGGAAAATGGATGGGCCGGTCACAGATGTTCGATTATTTGATCGTTGGAGCGGGGTTTGCAGGGGCCGTCCTGGCCGAAAGGCTCGCCACACAGAAAAACGCGCGTGTTTTGCTCGTCGACAAGCGCCCTCACATCGCCGGCAACGCGTTCGACTTCTACAACGAAGACGGCCTTCTGGTCCATCGCTACGGCCCGCACATCTTCCACACCAATTCCGCCAAGGTCTTCGACTACCTGTCCCGCTTCACCGCCTGGCGCCCGTATGAGCACCGCGTCAAGTCCAGCGTGGACGGTCAGCTGGTTCCCATGCCGATCAACCTCGACACGCTTAACACTTTGTACGGGTTGAACATGTCGAGCGGCGAGGTAGAGCGGTTCCTGTCCTCGGTCGCCGAGCCAAAAGCCGAGATCCGCACCAGCGAGGACGTGGTCGTCAGCCGCGTGGGCCGCGAGCTTTACACGAAATTTTTCCGCAACTACACCCGCAAGCAGTGGGATCTCGACCCATCCGAGCTCGACGCCTCAGTGACGGCGCGCGTGCCTATCCGGTCCAACAAGGACGACCGCTACTTCACCGATCAGTTCCAGGCCATGCCACTGCACGGGTATACCCGGATGTTCGAGCGCATGCTCGACCACCCGAACATCTCGATCCTGCTCAACACGGACTACGCGGATATCCGTGAGGAGGTCAGCTTTCGCGAGCTGATCTTTACCGGGCCGGTCGACGAGTATTTCGACTACTGCTACGGCAAGCTGCCCTACCGTTCCCTGCGCTTCGAGCACCAGACCCACAACCGGGAGCAGTTTCAGCCGGCGGCGGTGGTCAACTACCCCAACGAGCACGCCTACACCCGCGTCACCGAGTTTAAGTACCTGACCGGGCAGGAGCACGCGAAAACGGCCATCGTGTACGAGCACCCGACCGCCGAGGGCGACCCCTACTACCCCGTGCCGCAGCCGCAAAACGCCGAGCTGTACGCGCGCTACCGGGCGCTCGCGGAAGCGCAGCCGCTGGTGCACTTCGCAGGCCGCCTGGCGACCTACAAGTACTACAACATGGATCAGGTGGTGGCGCAGGCGCTCGCGCTGGCCGCCAAGCTGATGGGCAAGTCCGAGAAGAAGCTGCTCTCGCTGCCGGTGGAAATGACGCTCGAAGCGGCCCACGACGACCCTCACCGCGCCGCCAAGAGCGACGGGAATCGGGTGGCCTGAGGGATGCGTCCGGAGGTTTGGGGCGGCGCGGAGTACACCTGCAACCGGGTCGGCGACCGCTGGTTCGACCAGATGCGGTTTTCCGGACACGATCGCCGCTTCTCCGACCTGGCCCGGTTCGCCAGCCTCGGCATCGCCGCGCTGCGCTGCGGTCTCTTGTGGGAGCGGCACGAGGCCGCTCCCGGCTGGCGGTGGGAGGACGCCTACCTGACCGCCCTGCGCGCCACCGGCATGCGTCCCATCGCCGGGCTGACTCACCACGGCAGCGGCCCCGCGCACACAGGACTGCTCGACGAGGCATTCGCGCCGAAGCTGGCCGCCTACGCCGGGGCGCTCGCCGCGCGCTATCCGTGGATTGACAGCTACACCCCCGTCAATGAGCCCAACACCACCGCGCGCTTCGCTGGCTTGTACGGCCTCTGGTATCCGCACGGGCGCACCCGTGAGCAGTATTTGCGCGCGCTGCTGAACCAGACCCGCGCGACGGTCCTGGCCATGCGCGCCATTCGCGAAGTCCGCCCGGATGCGCGGCTCGTCCAGACCGACGACCTGGGCCGCGCATGGTCCACGCCGGAGCTCGATGCCACCCGCGACCTGCTCAACGAGCGCCGCTGGCTCGGCTTCGACCTCCTGTGCGGCACGGTCGGCCGCACCCATCCGCTCTTCCCCTATCTGCTGGCCAATGGTTTGCGCGAGCACGAGATCCTCTGGTTCCGCGACAACCCGTGCCCGCCGGGCGTGGTGGGGGTCAACTATTACGTCACCAGCGACCGCTTCCTGGACCATCGCCTGGACGCTTACCCGCGCGGCTTTCGCTCGGCGGAAGGGCCATTTATCGACGTAGAAGCCGTGCGCGTGCGGACCGGAGCCATGGACGGCATCCAGGGTTTCGGGGCAATCGCGCGCGAGGCCCGGACCCGCTACGGGCTGCCCGTCGCGATCACCGAGGTCCACCTGGGCGACCGGGTTGAGGAGCAGATTCGCTGGGCCGCCGAGGCCTGGGCGGAGGCGGGGGCTTCGGGCTGTGTCGCCATGACGTTCTGGGCGCTGCTGGGTTCCTACTTCTGGAGCTCGCTCGTCACCCGCGACAACGGCGACTATGAGCCGGGTGTCTTCGACCTCGGCTCCGGCACGCCGCGCCAGACCGCGCTCGCCGGGCTGGTCCGCCAATGCGCGGCGGGCGCGTCGCTCCAGCAC
>CAXTTW010000295.1:0-3780 GCA_964247255.1 uncultured Acidobacteriaceae bacterium | reverse complement strand
CCGCCGGCCAGCTTGCGCCACTGCGCCCTGGGGAAAACGCGGACGCGGTCGTAGTCGTCGAGTTGGAACTCGGCCTCCCACCACTCTGTGTCGCCGGGCAGCTCGTGCCACAAAGCCAGGTGGCGTGTTGCCAGCAGCGCCCGGCGCCGCGCGTTTTCCTCCGGGCTGCCCAGGTCGGGCGTGTACACGGCCCCCTGCAGCATCTCGTGGTAGGCACAGTAGTCCGCTTTAAAGAAGTCGCTCTTGAGGAACTCCGCGACCACCTCGTCTTCGCTCACCCGCCGCACCAGCCGGACCGCGGAAGCGGATGCGCCGCCCGAGGAGGACCGGTTGCCGCGCCGCATACCGCGCAAAAATGGCGTCGCGACCGGCAGGAGCATGACGGAAACCAGAACCAGCTGCACCAGGATGACCTCGGCCAGCGAGGCATGGAACCGGCAGATGCCCGCGACGATAAACCCGCTGAACAGAAGCTGCACCCAGCTGATGTAGGCGATCTTGTACGACATCTCGTAGGCGATCATCACCGCGCTGAGCGAGTACACGACGGAGGTAAGGGCGTACAAGGCCAGCAGCGCGGGAAAACCGGCAACCGCGAACCCGCTGCCGAACAGGCCGGACCACAACTTGGACGGCGCAAGAAGCAAGGCGGCCGACAAGGCCACGCCGATGCCGAGCACGAGCAGCAGCGCGGTCGCGATCAAACGGAGGCTCTCGCGCTCTTTGGTTCCGGTACCGGCGACCACGGGGACCATGCTGTTGACCACTGCCTGGCAAAGCGCGAAAACCACCCGGCCCACCATGGCCACCACCGCGTACAGGCCTGCCTGCACCGGCGAGAAGAAGTGCTTGACCAGGACGATGTCGCAGTTATTGATAAGCACCTGGCCCGAGAAAAAGACCAGCGCCTGAGCGAGCTCCCGGTGCGCCGGCCCGAACCGTACCCGCCCAACCGGACGCGCGGAGGCCGGCCCTGGCGTGGGTGCGATTGCGAAGTAAGCGGCGGCGACCGCCAGGGCATTGGCCGCGATCACACCCTTGACGCCGTAGCCCAGACCTGCGGCCAGCGCGGACCCGGCGAGCCGGAAGACCCCTTCAAGCACCAGGTTGGCGGCCAGCCCGCGAAACCCGTAGGCTCCTTGCACCCGGCCTCGCCGCACGCCGAGCGGAATATAGAACAAGCTGCCGGCCGCCAGCAGAAGAAGCAAATCCGTCTGGCCGAGATGGAGAGTCGCCTTCAGGCTGCCTCGAAACGTGATCAAGAGGGCGGCAACGAGCACGCTTGCGGCCCACGCGCTGCGGTTGTAGGCCCGCAGGTCCGCGCTTTGCTCCGTGACAGCGCCGTCCGTACGAGCCACGGCCTTCGCCGCCATGGTCTGATAGGAAAGCGTGATCGCGGAGACCAGGGTCAAAAGTGTGTAGACAGCCGTAGCCTGCCCGAAACCGTCAGGCCCCAAAAATCGCGCCACGGCGACGTTGTAGGCCAGGTTGAGCGCCGCGGTCAGGCCGGAACCGGTAAGCAGCACCAGGCTGCCCGATACAATCCGGGAGTGGAGCGGTTGCGGCTTGGCGAAAGACAAGATCATGGCGAAGGCTCTACGAAGAAAAGTATGCGCCCTCCCGCCGCCGTGCCGGGTCGGAAACCGACATAGAACGACGTTTACGGAAGAGAAAAAGACAGGTAATCGGCTTGGAGCGTGCAAAAAGGTGACCTCAGGCGCATTTGAAGGATTACCAGAATGGGCAGAGCAACCTGCCCGCGTCAGGAGAGCGGTAACTTTTATGCAGTACAGTGTACTTCTTGCGCTTGTCGCTGTCTTCGGAATTCTGCGCGGCTGTTCCGGCGCGCAAACTACCCCCGTGCACTTGCTCCATGCCGCCGATGGCAAGGAGCCCCAGGTGCTGGCGCTGTACGAGGCCTGGTTCGGGCAACCGAACCATCTCGCCGTGGGCTACGCGTCGGACGACCCAGAGGTGCTTCGGAAGCAGATCGAGAAAGCCAAACACATAGGTATCTCCGCCTTTGTCGTCGACTGGTACGGCGACCGCGATGCCTTGGCCGAGCGCAGCTATGCGCGCATGCAGGCGCTGGCGGCGGCCCGGAAATTCAAGGTCGCGATGATCTACAGCGAGACCAACCCCGAAGTCGGCGCGACCGACGTGGTCATCGCGGATTTCAACCGCTTTCACGACACCTATCTGGCAGCGGCGGCCCCGGGCCAGGAAGCCTACCTGACGTACGGGGGCCGGCCCGTGATCTTCATCTTCCCGAAAAGCGGGCACACCGAATGGATCAAGGTGCGGGCCGCCGTCAGTCAGTGGAGACCAGCGCCGCTGCTGATCAGCGAAAACCTGCCCGGCAAGGACGCCGCGGCGTTTGACGGGTTCTATCCCTGGCCTAATCCCGGGCCGCGCGGCTGGGCATCCGACGGCAACAACTGGGGATACGACTACCTGGCCGATTTCTACGGGACCATGACCGCGAAGTACCCCGAAAAAATTATCGTGGGCGGGGCGTGGGCGCAGTTCGACGACAGCAAGGCAGCCTGGGGGCTCAACCGGCACATGGCCGCACGATGCGGCCAGACGTTCTGGGACACGTTCGGCTTTTGGCGCAAGTACGTCGAGCCCGGCCAGGCTATCCCGTTCATGATGATCGAAACCTGGAACGACTATGAGGAAGGGACGGCGCTTGAGCCCGGCCTGCCGGTGTGCGACGGCGAGAAAGCCCCGAAAAACTACCGGAAAGCCGAGAAAAACCTTCCGCGCGGCTGAGACGATTGCGGAAAGCCAGTTTGAAAGGCTGTGCAAAGTCGATGTCGGGTAACTCTGAGCGAAGCCAGGGACCCGCTCCTGCTTTCCTTGCGCGCCGAAAGGCAGATCCTACGTCGCTGTGTTCCTCAGCATGACCCGTAGCTGGTTCGGATTTCAGAAGCGATCGCTTCTCACGCACCCTCTCGGGAGATCCTCGGTTCGAGCCTTGTCAAAAAAGCCCTAATTGACCGGCTCGGACTGAAACACCCGCACGCGCCAGCGGACCTCCGCCGGAGTCAGGACCACGAGGTAGCGGCTGCGCACCCGCTCGCGGGCTACCGGCTTGCCTCCCGCGAAAACCTGCTGCTCGTACTCGACGGTGTCGGCCAGCTCCAGCGCCTGGCCTTCCGGCGAGTAGAAGACGAACCGGATGTCGTGCGAGACGGCCTGGTACCCGGCGGTCGTGCCGGCTTTGGTCTGTTCCGCGACCGTTTCGGCCAGCTTGTCGCGCGCCGCGCCGACGAAGTCCGGATCGAGCGCGGCTGCCTGGTTCGACCCCAGCGCCGCGCGGAGGCTGTCCCAGGCATGGAGGTAATCGCGCAAGGCCGCCGTTTCGGTCGACTTCTCGATCGGGCGAGAGCCCCCCAGCTGCGGCGGCTCCAGCTTAACGGCAGGCTCCTGCGCCGGCGCGGACAAAACTAGTCCAAGCAGGGCGAAGCCGAGGGAGCGCTTCACCGGCCGCCTCCCCAGCGAATCTCGTTGCCCGCGACCACGCCGCTCGCCGCTGAAAACCGCGCGCCGGAGATCGACGGCATCTCCGCACGGGCCGTGCCCTGCTTGATGGGCGCGTCCACGGTGGACTGCCCGCCGCTGTAGGTTTCGGTGAAGGTCACCACTGTCCCGTCCGGGATGGGGTTGCCGCCGCAGTCGCGCACCGGCATGGTTTCGAGCTGCACGCCGTGCGCGCCGGGCCGCGCGGTCATGACCAGCCCGCATGGGTCGCCCGGCACCTGATCGATAATGCGC
>CAXTTW010000294.1:0-3785 GCA_964247255.1 uncultured Acidobacteriaceae bacterium | reverse complement strand
CAAGGGCGATAAGCCCGAGACGATTGCCTTCGATACCGAAAACACCGCTCTGACCGGCTGCAACCCCTCTCAAGCCCTGCTCGGCTCTGCCCCCACGCAGGATAAGACAAAGCAACAACTCACAGTTGCTCCCGGCGCGAGCCTGCAGTACTGGAAATAGATTGGTTGGCTTACAAGCCGGCAAGGATCATCCTGAGCGTAGGCTTGTACCCGGCAAGCTTGCTCGCAGGATGCAAGCGAAGAACCTGCTTTGCCTCCCGGAAAAGAAGCGCTTCAATCCCCCAGCACCCGCCCTTCCCGTATGTTCTGAATGTACCGTGGCGCATTCAGCTTCCTGCCGCTCGACTCCCGCGACATATACCGGACCTTGCCGAAGATCGGCCGTTCGATCCAGGGCCGGTCGTGCACGCCGCAAATCGCCCAGGCTATGTTGGCGTAGCCGTTCGGGTCGCGGCCGTCCAGGAAGTACTTATCATTGAGATACACGCAGTTCTCGAACGCTTCGGCCGGGGTCGCGCTCCATTCAAGAACTTTCTTGCCCCAGTACATCCTGAGCTGGTTGTGCATCCATCCTGCTTCGCGGGCCTGCAGCTGCGCCGCGTTCCACAGATCGTCGTGCGTCTCGGCTGCTTCCATCTGCTCGCGCGTGTATACGTGCGGTCGAGGGTCTTTGGCATGCTTCTTGAGCGACTCCCGCGCCCACTCCGGCGCGCAGCCGATATTATCGTATTCCGGCACGAACCGGACGAAGTTTACACATAGCTCACGCCAGGCCAGCACCTCGCCGTAGTAGGCATCGCGCGCCTCCGGCGTACACTTGCCGCTCGCGACCGCGTCGCCGATCGCCTTGGTAATCGTAATCGGGCATAAGTGCCCATAGTGCAGGTAGGGCGAAATCCGGCTCGTTCCATCCTTGTCCGGGCGGTTCCGGACCGTATCGTAATCCGCGAGTTTGTTATCGACGAAGTTCCGCAGCAGTTTCAGCCCCGTGCGGGTTCCTCCCGTAAAGGTATCGACCGGCCCCAGGGAACGGTCAAACGGCGGCCCCCAGCCTTCCGTAAGTTCATCTCCGACCTTGAAGCTCGCGAATCTGCGCGGCCGCTCCCATGTATGCCGGGCACGACCCGCATCTTTGTAGTCCAGATACTTCGCCATTTCCTTGAAAAACTTAGGCCGAAAGTGCACCGCCGCATAGTAATGCTTGTCGAATGCGTTCATCGGCACGATCGTATCCGCGTCCACCGTCCAAAAAGGCACGCTGACCCGGTGCGCGAACACCTGCCTCCATCGCTCCGGCTCCCGCATGGGATTTTCATCCCCGACCACGACCGCGGCCCCGAGCTCGACCGCCAGCTTTTCCAAAGCGTTGTCCGGCGGCCGACGCACGATCAGCTCGACGTTCCGCTCCCGCAGATCCTGCTCCGCATCCACCAGCCCCTGCCCCAAAAAGTGATAGTGCCGCCAGTTCGCGTGGGGAAAGTTGCTGATCGCTGAGAAGAACGCCACCACCGGCAGCCCGAGCTCATTTCCCAGCTCGATCGCCTTATCCAGCGCCGGGTTGTCGATGCCCCGCTCCGCCCGCTGCATCCAGTAAAGGACGCACCTGCCGTCGCGCGGGGGCTCCCCGCCCCGCCGCACCGTCACCCGCGGATCGGTCGCCAGGCGTTGCAGCGCCTCCGGCATGGGGCCGGTCTCCGGGGCCTCATGCCACACGCGCGGCCCTGCCGGAGGCTCCGGCTACACCGCGCACGCAGCCCTCTTGGCCCCTGCTGTCTTCGCCGCCGCTTGCTTCGCCGCCTCGTCGCTCATCGCATCCTCGCCCTCGATGCTACCGAAGCACGCGTCAATCAACCTCCATGTCTGTTCACCAACCCAAACGCCGCCCACTACAGCCCATCCTGAGCGCGGCGAAGCACTTGCTTCTCCCGAAGCCGGCAGAGGACGTGAACCCGCCTGCGCAATACGCCGCCCCGGAGCGGCGCTCCTCTAGAATCCAAACATGCCCGACGGCCGCCGCACCCCACGCTACGACGCCGCCGAAGCTTGCCGCGCCCTCTCCCTCGCCGATCCCAAACTAGCCGCCCTCATCGCCCGCGCCGGCCCCTTTACCCTCAAGCTCAAATCCCAGCACTCCCCGTTCGAGACCCTGCTCGAAGCGATCCTTTCCCAGCAGCTCCACGGCGCGGCTGTCCGCGCCATCCTCCACAAGCTGCTCAAGCTCTTCGGGGACATCCACCCCACCCCCGCGCTGCTCCTCAGCCAGCCTGACGAGGCCCTCCGCGCCGCCGGTCTTTCCCGCAACAAAGCCCTCGCCCTCCAGGACCTCGCCCGCAAAACCCTCGACGGCACCGTCCCCTCCCTTAACGCAATCCGCAAAATGGCCGATGAAGAGATCGTGCGACGTCTCACGGCAGTCCGCGGTGTCGGCCCCTGGACGGTCGAAATGATGCTCATCTTCCGCCTCGGCCGCCCCGACGTCCTGCCTGTCACCGACTACGCCGTCCGCAAAGGCTTCGCCCTCACCTTCACCCGCCTTCCGAAAACCAAGCCCTTCACCGCCGCCATGCTCGCCGACCCCAGGGTGATGACCCGCCGCGCCCGCCGCTGGCAGCCCTGGCGCTCGGTCGCGAGCTGGTATCTGTGGCGCGCCTGCGATTTACACGGACAGCCTCCGGCAGCACAGGACACTCCATGAACAACCGCTATCTCTGCATCCACGGCCACTTCTACCAGCCCCCGCGCGAGAACCCCTGGATCGAGTCGGTCGAGGTCCAGGACTCCGCCGCGCCGTACCACGACTGGAACGAGCGCATCACCGCCGAATGCTACGCGCGCAACGGGGCTTCGCGGATCGCTGACGAGCGCAACCGCATCCTGCGCATCGTCAACAACTATGCGCAGATGAGCTTCAACTTCGGCCCCACCCTGCTGAGCTGGCTGGAGGAGCACGCGCCGCTCACCTACCGGTCGATCCTGGACGCCGACCGCGCGAGCGCCGCGCGCTTCGGGGGCCACGGCTCGGCGATGGCACAGGTGTACAACCACATCATCCTGCCGTTGGCCTCGCGCCGGGATAAAGAAGTTCAGGTCCGCTGGGGCATCGCGGACTTCGAGCGGAGGTTCAACCGCAAGCCGGAAGGCATGTGGCTCGCCGAAACCGCCGTCGATACAGAATCGCTCGAGGTTCTCGCCGAAAACGGCATCCGGTTCACCGTTCTCGCCCCCTCCCAGTGCGCCGCCGTCCGCGCGTCCGGCAAGCAGCCCTGGCAGGCTACCCCGGACGCAAGCGTCGACCCGCGCCGCCCCTACCTCGTCCGTCTCCCGAGTGGCAAACCCATCGCGGCTTTCTTCTACGACGGCCCCCGCTCACGCGCCATCGCCTTTGAGCACCTGCTCAACTCAGGCGAGGGCTACGCGCAGCGCATGGTGGGCGGCTTCTCCTCCGAAGCCCCGGCGGAGCCCGAGCTGGTCCACGTCGCCACCGACGGCGAAAGCTACGGCCACCACCACCGGTTCGGCGAGATGGGCCTCTCCTACGCGCTCCAGCTCGTCGAGGAGCGCGGACTGGCCACCCTGACCAACTACGGCGAGTTCCTCGCGAAGTTCCCGCCCTTGATGGAGGCCCGCATCCACGAGGCCACTAGCTGGAGCTGCGCCCACGGGGTCGAGCGCTGGCGGTCCAACTGCGGCTGCAACGGCGGCAAGCCGGGGTGGAACCAGTTGTGGCGCGCGCCCCTGCGGCGGGCCCTCGACGGACTGCGCGACGGCCTCGCGCCGCTTACCGG
>CAXTTW010000293.1:0-3793 GCA_964247255.1 uncultured Acidobacteriaceae bacterium | reverse complement strand
GGGCTGCGCGGCCGCAGAGCGCGACGCGAAGTACGCCAAACAGTGCGAAAAGGCACGGCGCGAACTGGAAACGACGCTGGGCCGGTTCGCGGCGGCGTTCGAGGTAGGGCAGATGGAGCTCGCGCGCCAGGACTACGCGGGAGCACTGCGCGACCTGAGCAAAATCACCTTCGGCCCGCATCTGGAGGAAGCCACGCGTTTGATCGAGCAGGCGCGGCTCGGAAGCGGGCAAATCACCCCGGAGCAGGTAGGCGGGGAGGCTCTCGCGAAGGCGCGCTCGGCGTACGCGCTCGGCGACCTCGACCAGGCTGAAAAACAGCTCGGGCGTGTGGCAAGTCCCGAACTCAGAGAGCAGGCCGACCGGCTGCTGACCGACATCCACGTGTACCGGCAGTCGATGAGGGACGCCGGCAAGCTGGCTTTGGCGGGCGACCACAAGGCGGCCGCGGCCAAGTACGGCTTCGCGGCGATCATCCAACCGAAAGGGCCGGGCGAGCCCGGGCATCACCCAACGGCGGAGCAAGGGCTGGCCGAGGCAGCCGCGGTCAACGAGGCCGCGCCGCCCCCGGCACCATCCGCCCCGGTACCGGAACCGGCCGCGCCGGTTCGCGTAAAGGGGCGCATGACAAGAACGCCGGTCTCCGCCCCGGCCGGAGCCGAGGAGAAAGCGGCAAACGCCGCGCTCGCCCAAGCCATCACGGACCTGTATGCCTCGCGGTTCGCGAGTGCCGACAAGGGGCTGCGGCGCTACCTGCAAGGCGGGGCCCTCCGCAACGCCGGAGCCGCGCACTTCTTCCTCGGCGACTCGCTCTACACCCAGGCCCTGCTCGCCGATCCGCGCGACGGACGGTCCGCGGGCCGTTTGCGCCAGGAGGCGCGCGCGGAGTTCACGGCCGCCCGGCAGCTGCACTATGTCCCGGTCGCTGCGGATGTTTCACCCAGGATTTTGTCGCAGTGGTCGCGCACGGGGGAGAAACCCTAAGCGTCCGCAAGCAGGAAGAAGATTAAAATTCTATTTTGAACATCCTTATCGAGCTATAACCTTTCTTCCTTCGGGAACTAAGGATTTGCAAGCAGAACGAAATTCGTCCCGCAAAGCATGTAGAAGTTGCCCCACGGTAGGATTTAAGCGGCGGCCTTGCAGCCGAAAGAGCCGGAAGTTATCAACAGGGGGCTCTTCCCAGTGCTCGATATAGCGTGCTTATAATCTACGAATGGACACTAGGTTGGCGATGTTTCCCCCCCAGATATCGACAGCGGATGAGACGTTCGGAATCGAGTACATCGATAGTTTGTTCCGGTACGCGCTCGTCTTGACCCACAGCCAGGTCGAAGCGGAAGACCTGGTGCAGGAAACCTATGTACGTGCCATGCAGGCCTTTAGTCGTTTGCGTGAGGATAGCAATGTGCGCGGGTGGCTTTTCGCCATCCTGCGCAACCTCTGGTTCACGGAGTTGAGAAAGCGCCGCAGCTGCCCGCAGTGGGTCGAAGCGGACGCGGACGCGGTCGGCATGGACGGTTTCGCGCTCGACGCGGTCGATGCGCACGCGAGGCTCGAAAAACAGGAAGACGCGAAGTGCGTGCGCGCGGCCATGCGCCGACTGCCGCCGGAGTTCCAGGAGATTCTGGTACTGCGGGAGTTCGAAGGTTTAAGCTATCAGGAGATAGCCGCCGTCCTCGGATGTCCCATCGGCACGGTTATGTCGCGACTTGGCCGGGCACGTTCGAAGCTGCGCGTTTTACTGATTGGGGTCTGGAACGCACCGATCGAGTCAAGAGGAGCTGTAAGGCTTGGGCAAATGTAGCAAATTCACCGCGGCGCTTCAGCTTTACCTCGTCGAAGAGTCCTTTGGGGAGTGCGAATCGCTGCTGGGCCACCTGGACTTCTGTAAGACTTGCCGGGACCTTCTAAAGGAGGCGCGGATTTTGTCTCTCCGCAGCAGGGCGGCGCGGCCGCGCGTGTTTGCGCCGGCCGCCCTGCGCTTCGCTGTCGAGCGGCGCATTCGCGAACGTTGCGAGGCTGCCGCCGGACCGAAGCTGCTTACGGCCGGCCGCTCCGCCTCGCGCCGGCAGTAACGGCGGCGCGCCGGTCGCGTCACTTACCTATTTGTTATTGAAAACGATTCAACCGGGAATAAAGCCGGACCGGGCACGTTCCTCAATCGTCACTCCACGACCGGCCGTTCTTTCACTTAGCGGCCGCACCTAAGTCCCCGGCACGCAGAGCGAGCTTTTTTGCGCACCCGGTACGGCAGGATGGGAGCTTGAGCATGGCAGATTCGCAGAAACCACTTACTAGCGTAAAAGGGTCGCGCAAGATCGGCCGCTATCACGTGCGAGAGCAGATAGGCTGCGGCGGCATGGGCGTGGTCTACAAGGCAGAAGACCGAGCGATCGGCAGAAAGGTTGCGGTCAAGACACTTACGGATACGACGCCGGAGATGCTCGAACGCTTCTATGTGGAGGCGCGCTCGGGCATCATCAGCCACCCTAATATCGTGACCGTTTACGAGCTCGGCGAGCACGAGGGCTGCCCCTTCATCGCAATGGAGTACATCGACGGCGAGTCGCTGGAGCAAGCGCTGGCGCGCCGGGGCAAGCTGCCGGCCGCCGAGGCGGTCGCCATCGTGGAGCAATTGTGCGCGGGCCTGGGCTACGCGCATGGGCACGGCGTGGTGCACCGCGACATCAAGCCCGCCAACATCCTGCTGCGTCCCGACGGGCGCGTGACGATCGTCGATTTCGGGATCGCCCGCCTCGCCGACAGGACGCATGCGCTGACCAAGGTGGACACACTTCTGGGCACCTTCCACTACATCGCCCCGGAACGGTTGAAGGGTGAAACCGGCGATGGGCGGGCCGATGTCTGGTCGGCCGGCGTGATCCTCTACCAGCTGTTGACCGGGCAGCTCCCCTTCAAGGGCAGCCCCGCTTCGGCGGTGTACCGCGTCCTGCACGAGCCGTATGAACCGCTCGTGGAGCAGATGCCCGACATCCCGGAGGAACTGAGCCGGATCCTGGCTCGCGCGCTCGACAAGGAGCTGGAAACCCGGTACGCGACGGCCGAGGAGATGGCATTCGACCTCCAGGCGCTGGCCGAGGCTTCGAAGCACGACCGGGCAGCTGAACTGCTTGAAAACGCGACCAGGCTCATGGAAGAAGAAGATTGGACCAACGCCCGAGCCGTGCTGCTGCAGGCGCAGCGGCTGGACCCCAATGAGCACGGCACCAAGGTGCTGCTGAGCGAGGTCCAGCAGCGTTTGAGCCTGGCGCAGCGCGAGCAGGGTCAGCCGGAAAGACCGGCTCCGAAGCGCCGCCGCAAAGCCGATGCGCAAGCAGCGGCGGACTCGAGGCCAAAGCGCGCGCCCCGGCGCAAACCCGCGAAAGTGGAGCCGGAGGCTGCACCCGAGCCGGCGAAGGAAGCGCCGAGCGTCCCCGCTTTCGTGGCGGCGGAGGTGGAAGCACGGGACGATGCGCTGACCCGGGTTCTCCAAGCGAGCGAATTCACGCGGGAAGAAGAAAGCGCCGGGAATGACTCGCCTTTCCTGCTCCCGGAAGAGTTGACGGCCCGCTTCTCGGAAGCTCCCAGGGGGGACGATGAGCCAGCTGCCGTGCCACAAGCACCCCTGGCCCCGGCGCTCGTCGACTCCGCCATTTCAGAGAGGGAAGCGCGGCCGTCGGAAGCTTACGTGCCTTCGTCTCGTGGAGCGAAGTCCGGAAAGCTTCGCTGGCTCCCGGCAGCGGCTGTGTTCGCGGTTGGCGTGCCACTGCTCGCGACGGAGATGCTGTATGC
>CAXTTW010000292.1:0-3806 GCA_964247255.1 uncultured Acidobacteriaceae bacterium | reverse complement strand
AACCATCCCGGGCGGCACTTACCCTGCCGTCACCGGCTTGAGCATGCTCGTCCGCGGAGCCGCCATCGACGCCGGCGCTCCCTCGTTGATCTGAACCGCGTTGCCCCAGGTCTCCTCGGGCACGCGGAACAGGATGCGCCGCACCACTTCCACGCCCTGCATAAAGGCATGGTCCTGGTTCGAGATCTCGTAACGCCAAGCCCCGAACCGACCGCGGCTGTACACTTCGGCTGCTTCGAGCACAGGCTGTACCTCGGCCAGCAGCGCATCCCTCTCCAGAAACGGCACGGGGTATCCGTGCTCGATCCGGTACTCCCACCGCGAGATGATTTTCTGCCCCGGCTTGCCGATCAGCCCCATCCGGAACAGGCTCGCCTCCACCTTGCCGCGCAGCACGGAGTCGCTCATCGCGGGCTCTCCACCCGGCTCGCTGACCTCGCACAGCACGGAGTAGCAGCCTTCCGGCCCGTTGCCCTCGCTCACCGTCATGGGGAAGTTCATTCGCCAGAACGGCACATCCGCATCGGTGACCTGGCAGGAGTGCAGGCCCCGGTACCGCGCCGGCATCTCGCCCTTGATGCCGAACCCGAACAGCCGCGACCGCGCCTTGACGAACCGCTTACTCTGCGCGTGGAGCTCCGGCCGGCCCTCGATGGATGTGAGCAGCGTGTCGAGCGGCATCGTCGAAACCATTCGCTCCCACCGCACTGTTTCCCCGTTGCTCAACCGCGCCGTCTTATTTTCGAGCGAGACCGCCTCCACCTTGACCCCGAGCAGCATCTTCCCGGCTGGGATCGCCTTGGCCACCGAGGCCCAAATCGCCCCCGAACCGCCCTTCTCCGGGTAGGCCACCCGCGTGTCCTTTTGCCAGCCGGGGTCGTCCTTGCCGCTCACCCAGTTGCGCAGCGTTTTCTTCAGGTTCATGTCCGCGACGTTGCGCGTCGAGGAACCCGACCTGTGGCGCGCCCACACGTTCGTCAGCGACTCCGGCGCATGCGCCCACTGCTTGCGGTTGAGAGGCTCCATGAGCAGCTTCGTCACGTAGGGCCCGAAGTGCGCGTGGAGATAGCTTCCCATGTCTCCGCCCTCCATGGCTTCCACGTCGCCGGGCTTGTTCCCGATGCGCCGGCGGTGCAGCTTGACGCTGCCCACGGCCGCCGCGAGCTTGCGCATGGGCAGCCGGTGCAGGTTGCGCTGCGCCGGGTAGGGCAAAAAGCGCCCCTCGGTCTGTACGCCGCGCTCCGGCCGCGAGCGCGCCCAGCTCAGGCCCAGGCCGTCCAGCAGCTCCGAGAAGCGGGCGTAATGTTTGTGCGGAAATAAAACGTGCCCGCCAAAGTCGAACGTGAAGCCTTCCTCGGTCATCCGCGAGGTTGCCCAGCCGCCCGCTTCTTTCCCCGGATCCACGACCAGAAACCCTTCCTGCCCGTTTTCCACCAGCTCCAGCGCCGCCCCCAACCCACCGGGGCCCGCGCGCACGCTCAGCACCTTGACGTCGCGCACTACACCACACTCCAGTTCCGGGCTTCTGCCGTCCCGCTCACGCGTACATGTTCCACGGCCGCCAAAGGCAGCCCCACTTCCGCCGTCACGTCCACCATCAACTGCAAATCCATCCGCACGGGCTGGAACGCCTCGCACACGCCGCGGTAGTGCGGCCATGCCCGGTGCCGCCCCGCGGCCTCCGCCCATTCCACCGTCCGCACCCGCTCCTTTTGCGAGGCGTGGGCCAGCAAGCTCTTCACCTTCAGATCCCAGGTCCGGGTAATGTCGATCTTGAGCGATGCCCCGAACTGCAGCGTCGAAGGCCCCTCGAAGAACAGGACGCTCGCGTGCCGCCGCGCCGCCGAAACAAGCGAATCGCTCAGCACCCGGTGGTCCGAGTGCGAGTCCGTCGGCGCGTGCGTCAGGAGCAGGTCGGGCGCGTGCGTGCCCAGTTTTTCTTCCAGTACCTCCACCGTCTGCCGTCCGCTCATCGAGCCGTCCGGCAGATGCGCGAAATCCAGCTGCACGTCCAGGATCGACGCGCTTACCCGTTCCTCGTTGAGCCGCACGATCGGATTGCCGCCCAGCTCTCCATCCGTCATGGTCAGAAATGTCACGTGCCAACCGGCCTGCCGCAGCAGCACCGAAAATCCCGCAGCCCCCAGAGCGCAATCGTCAGGATGTGCCCCCACCACCAGCGCTTTCTTCACTTTCGTCATCGTTCCGCTCTCTTTTCGTCGGTTCCCGAAAGCCGCATCCCGCCGCTTTTCTCCCGGTACCTGCTCTATCGACAGTTTTTCCGCTTCCATGAGCCTTTTCGTGCTTTTTTACGCCCGCCGGTCCAACACACCTTTCGCTCCTCATAGATACCGTCTTTCTCATCCGGAAAATCAGAAACGTCACCACGCCGTGGTAAGTGTGTGGATGATTACCGTGCAAGGTTTGCCTCTTTCCCTTCCACGGGCACCCCCATCCGTATACCATTTACTTCTTTCAAGGCCTCGTACTGCTTCTTTTCCACTCTCTTTGCCTATCCTCCCTTTTCCGTGCGCCCGAGCAGCTTGCACGGGACCAAAGTAATGCCGATCGCACGCTTTTTCGCCTGAAAAGCGACAAAAGCGACGGGAACCCGCGCCAACACTGGTTTCCGCTTGACACCGCGCCCGCCAAACCCGAAGCTAAAACCCGAGCAGCCTGCCGAAACCCGCGTCAACATTGGCGCAAACGGCCCAGGCCCCAGCGCAGCATCAACGAAAGGATCCTCATCGCCATGGCAACCGCCCTCACTAAAACCGCCCTCGTCCGCCAAATGGCCGAGTCGCTCGAACTCACCTCCAAGCAGACCGTCGCCTTTTTCGACCTGCTTGCCGATACCGCCGTTAAGGAAACCAAGAAAAACGGCGTCTTCGTCATCCCCGGCCTCGGCCGTCTCGTCAAAGCCGAGCGCAAGGCTCGCACCGGCCGCAACCCTCAAACCGGCGAGGCCATCAAGATCAAGGCCAAAACCGTGGTGAAGTTCCGCATCGCCAAGGCCGCCAAGGACGCGATCGCCCCGCCGGCCAAGAAGGCCGCCGAAAAACCTGAGAAACCCGAAAAGGCCGCCAAAGCCGAAAAATAGAAGCGGTCCCATCAGCCCGAAGACTTCCTGAAGCCCTGAACGAGACCCGCCTAAAGCGGGACTCACGAGGGCCGCCGGAGCCGCAAAAGTATCCGTAAGACCGTTTCCAGCCCATCGCCGCCCGGGGCCGTTTACACTCGTTGCTGACACACCCGAAAGGCCCCGGCGCACACCTTACTCATGAGCTGGTTCAAACGCGAAAAACCCGGCATCGAGCCCAATGGCGAAAAAACCGTCCGCACTGAGGGCCTCTGGTCCAAGTGCCCCGGCTGTGACGCCACTGTCTGGAAGGCCGACCTCCACGCCAACCTCGAAGTCTGCCCCAAGTGCGGCCACCACCACCGTCTGCCCGCCCTCGCGCGCATCGAGAGCCTGCTTGAACCCGGCTACACCCTCGTCGACGGAGGCCTCCGCTCGAACGACCCCCTCCAGTTCACCGACCTGAAACCCTACCGGGAACGCCTGAGCGCGGCCGAGCGGAACACCGGCCTGCCGGACGCCATCCTCTCGGCCGAGGGCCGCCTCGGTCCCCACCCCGTCGTCCTCGCCGCCATGGAGTACGGCTTCATCGGCGGCTCCATGGGCGCGGTGGTCGGCGAAACCATTGCCCGCGCGGTCGAACGCGCCCTCGCCTCCCGGTGCGGCCTCCTCGTCGTGGCCCCCCACCGCCGCCCGCCCAGGCAGGAGGGCATACCGGCGCGCAAGC
>CAXTTW010000291.1:0-3814 GCA_964247255.1 uncultured Acidobacteriaceae bacterium | reverse complement strand
TCCGGGTCGATCACCACGACGCGCTCGTGGCCGGTGGGGATTTCGCGGTCAACTACGGGCAATGGGGTGGTCGCGGCTCCGTCGGCGGCGGCGACGGACAGGTCGAAGACGCCGGCCTCGGTGCGCGGGGCTTTCAGAAGGTCCGGGGCGAGGAAGCTGATCTCGTCCAGGACGCGCTCCATGATGGTGTGCAGCCGCCGCGCGCCGATGTTCTCCGTCTGCTCGTTGACCCGGAAGGCGAACTGGGCCATCTCGGCCAGGGCTTCCGGCGTGAACTCGAGCTTGAGGCCCTCGGTTTCGAGCAAAGCGATCTGCTGCTTGGTGAGCGAGGCCTTGGGCTCGGTCAGGATGCGGATGAAGTCGTCCACGGTCAGCGAGTGCAGCTCCACCCGGACGGGAAAGCGGCCCTGCAGCTCGGGGATGAGGTCGCTGGGCTTGGTGACGTGAAACGCACCCGCCGCGATGAACAGGATGTAATCCGTCCGCACCATGCCGTAGCGGGTGTTGACGGTGGTTCCCTCGACGATCGGCAGGATATCTCGCTGCACGCCTTCGCGCGAGATATCCGGACCGTGGCCGCCTTCGCGGCCGGCAATCTTATCGATCTCGTCCAGAAAGACGATTCCGGAGTTCTCGACCCGCTCGACCGCCACCCTCTGCACCTGATCCATGTCGATCAGGCGGCCTTCTTCTTCCTGGACCAGATAGTCGAATGCCTCGGAAACCTTCATCTTGCGCTTCTTGGTCCGCTGCCCGAACAGCTGCGGCAGGATGTCCTTCAGGTTGTTTTCAGAGAACTCTTCGGGAGCATTGCCGGCGACGATCTCGATCTGCGGCTCCCGGCGCTCGCGCACGTCGATCTCCACCGTCCGGTCGTCGAGCTTGCCCTCGCGGAACTGCTCCCGCAGCTTCTCCCGCGCGCGCGCCTGCGCTCCGGCATCGGTCTCCGCGGCGGCGCTCAGGCTTTCGCCGGCCGTTTCGGCTTCCACCACGGCCGTTTCCAACACCGGTGCCGGCGGCAGCAGCAGCTCCAGCAGGCGGTCCTCGGCGTTCAGCTCGGCCTTGTCCTCGACCTCTTCGAGCTTCTCGTCGCGAACCATGTCGATCGCGTTCTCGACCAGGTCGCGGATCATCGACTCGACATCGCGCCCCACGTAGCCGACCTCGGTGAACTTCGAGGCCTCGACCTTGAGGAACGGCGAGTTGGTCAGCTTGGCCAGCCGCCGGGCGATCTCGGTTTTGCCGACGCCGGTGGGCCCGATCATGATGATGTTCTTCGGCATGATCTCGTCCGCGACATCGGGCGCGAGCTTTTGCCGGCGCATGCGGTTGCGCAGCGCCAGGGCAACGGCGCGCTTGGCGGCGCGCTGCCCCACCACGTACTTGTCGAGCTCGGCCACGATCTCCCGCGGGGTCAGGTCTTCGAGCGCGAGCGCCTGGTCGTCGGCGGTTCCGGGCAGGTAAATAGCCATGGTTCGGGGTCCCCCTCCGCCTACGCCTTGTCGGGAGCCGCGAGCTCCTCGACCATCAGCGTGTCGTTCGTGTAAATGCAGATCTTGCCGGCGATCCGCAGCGACTTTTCCGCGATCTCGCGCGCCGAAAGCTCCGTGTTCTCATACAGCGCGCGCGCCGCCGCCAGGGCGTAGGAGCCGCCGGAGCCGATCGCGACGATGCCCTCGTCGGGTTCGATCACGTCGCCGGTGCCGGAGATGATGAAGCTTTGGTGCGGGTCCGTGACGATCAGCAGCGCTTCGAGCGAGCGCAGCATTTTATCGGTGCGCCAATCCTTGGCGAGCTCAACGGCGGCGCGGCCGATGTTGCCCGCGTACTGCTCCAGCTTGCCCTCGAAGCGGCTGAACAGTGAAAACGCATCGGCCGTCGAGCCCGCGAAGCCGGCAAGGACTTTCTCCTGGTACAGGCGGCGGATTTTTCGGGCCGAGTGCTTCAGGATCGCGTCACCCAAGGTGACCTGTCCGTCGGCCGCCATGACCACCCGGCCTTCCCGGCGCACGCACACCACGGTCGTGCTGCGGATCCGGCGGTCGTGGCTCAGGGAAAAGTCGCGCGGGCTGCGGGAGGAAAGCTGGGCCATAGGGAATCTCCTGAGTATAGACCAGGGTTTGGCGGCGGAGGGCTCGCTGGGCGCGGACCCTGCGGTATGCTGGGCCTACCCGGCGCGGAGTACGGACGCGGGGCAAGGAGCTCGACGGCGATGGGCGTTTTTTCCCTGCGCGATCCGCAGGTTTGGACCACTGTGGCCGCGGCGGCCGCCTGCCTGGGCGGGCTGGTGTGGTACCGGTCCACGCGCACCCGGGTCAGCGAGGAAGACAAAGAGCGTCTTCTGGAGCGCGCGCGCCGGCAGGATCTGGTACTGGGCGGTCGAATCATCGACGGGACGGTGCTCGATGTGTCGGACCTGGACGCGTTCGAGAGCAAGCGGCCCGGGGGCATGCAGCTGATTCTGTACAAGTACGAGATCGCCGGAGTGGCCTATGAGTGCTCCCAGGACATTACCAACCTCAAGGATGTGATCGACATCGCCGACATCCGCGTGGGCTTTCCCTGCTCTGTCCGCTACGACACGCGCCAGCCGGAGAACTCGATCGTGATCGCGGAAAACTGGATCGGGCTGAGAGACACGGCAAACTCGGTGCCGGTGCGCCGGGCCGTGCCGCGGCGGCGGTGGTCGGCCCCAGTGGGGTGAAAGAGGCGGGGGCCGCGGCTTCGCCTAGACTGGAGCCATGCACACGCACGCCCATCCGATGGGGAGCACGCGCGGGACCAAGGTCGCGCTCCAGAGTTCGCTGTTCGTGACCATAGGGTATGTCGCGGTTTGCTTTCTGATCGGGCTCCGGGCGCACTCGCTGGCGCTGTTGTCGGAGGCGGGTCACAACGTGTCCGATGCGGCGGCGCTGCTGCTCTCGTTCATCGCTGTCTGGCTGGGCGGCCGGCCGGCAAACGACGCGAAGACGTTCGGCTATCAGCGGGCGGGAGTTTTGGCCGCGTTGTTCAATGCGCTGGCGCTGGTGGCGGTCGCCCTGTGGATCGGGGGCGAGGCGCTGGTGCGGTTGCGCCATCCCGAGCCGGTCGCCGCGGGTGCCATGATGGCGGTTGCGGCGCTCGGGGTTGTGATGAACGGCTGCATCGCCGCGCTGCTGTGGCGCACCAGCTCCGGCGACGTCAACTTGCGGTCCGTCTTCGTGCACATGCTGGGGGACACATTGTCGACCGCCGCGGTAATCGTGGGCGGGCTGCTGATCCGGCTGACGGGCCTGGTCTGGGTCGACCCGGTGCTGTCATTGGCGATCGCCGCCCTGATTCTGTGGTCGTCGGTCGCAATCGTTCGAGAAACATTGAATATTCTGCTCGAAGGGACGCCGGGCAATGTGTCGCTGGCCGAGGTTCGCGCGACGCTGGCCGCGATCGAAGGGGTCGAGGACGTACACGACCTGCACATCTGGTCGCTGGGCTCGCAGACCCACGCGCTGGCGACGCACATTCGCATTGCGGATATTCCGCCCTCGAAGAGCGATGCCATTCTCCAGGCGGTGAAAGTGCGGCTGCGCGAGCGGTTCCGGATCGTACACACGACGGTGCAGTTTGAGAACGCGGTGTGCGCGACCGAGCATGGATGTGTGATGGCTGCCGAAGCGTTCGATGCGCATGAACATGCGCACCATGGGCATCACCATGGCCACGCGCATTGAAGGGGCCGGGTAGAATCGGACTACCGCGATGAAGCTGCCGATCCTGCTCCTCTTTGCCTTGTTTACCTCCCTTGCACGGGCGCAGGCGCCCGCCCCCGCTCCTCAGC
>CAXTTW010000290.1:0-3831 GCA_964247255.1 uncultured Acidobacteriaceae bacterium | reverse complement strand
GGCGCGGGTCGTGCTCACGGCGCGCGACGCGGACGCGCTCCTGCGGGCCAAGGCGATCCTGCTGGAGCGCGGCGCGGCGCTCGAAAGCGACATCCTGCTCGTTCCGTGCGACCTGCGCGAGCGCGAGCAGGTCGAGGCGCTCTTACAGAAGGTGCGGGAGCGGTTTGGGCGCGTTGACGTGCTGGTGAACAACGCGGGGGTGATCTCGGTCGGGCCGGTCGAGTCGCAGCCTATCGAGGCGTTTGAAAACGCGATCCGGTCCAACTATCTGTCCATGGTGTACACGTCGATGGGCGTTCTGCCGGGCATGCTCGCGCGGGGCGACGGCGCGATCGTGAACATCGCTTCGATCGGCGGCAAGGTCGCGGTGCCGCACCTTCTGCCCTACTCGGGGAGCAAGTTCGCGGCGGTGGGCTTCTCGCAGGGGCTGCACGCGGAGGTGCGGTCGAAGGGCGTGCGGGTGACGACGGTGACGCCGGGGCTGCTGCGGACCGGCTCGCCGAAAGCGGCGCTGTTGGTAGGCAAGCGCGAGGAGGAGTTTCGCTGGTTCAACCTGGGCGACTCGCTCCCGGGTGTTTCCCGCGATGCTTATGCCGCGGCGAGCCGGGTGCTGCGCGGATGCGAGACCGGCGAAACGGAGCTGAGCATCACGCCGCAGGCCGCTTTGGCCGCGCGCACGGCCCAGCTGGCCCCGGCGCTCACGGCGCAAATCCTCTCGCTCGTAAACCGCCTCCTGCCCGCGCCCAATCCGCGAGAGCGCACGCCCCTGCCCGGCGCGACGGCGACCGGAAAGGATCTTTCCACACTGACCGGCGCGGGCCGGGCGGCCGAGGCGCGTTGGAACGAGGGCTGATGCGCTACGCCCGCTTGTGCCGGGCACCCGCGCGGTCGTTCACGTCCGGGTTTTTGCCGCTCAGCACACGCTCGGCCGCCGCGGACTCCGATTCACCTCCAGGGCGGCGGTGCACCTGCATTGCCTGTTTGTCGTTCAAGCCATAGATCTGCTTGAGGCCGTCGAGCGACGATTCGGTTTTCGACGGCTCGGACGTGCCGGGGCCTGGCTTGGAGAAGCCGGGGCCGGTGATCTTCTGAATCTCGGAGCTACCGTTGAACTGGACGTGGTGCCCGGTGCTGAGTGTGGCGTGGCGGTTCGGGTCCGCGCCGCCGGCCGCGCCGCCCAGCCCGCCCTGGTGGATGCCCGCCGCCACGTTCCAGCCGCCGTGCGTGTCCGCCAGGTGTTCCAGCAGCTGCTTCGACTCGCCGCCGGCCTGGGTTTTGCTCGCGGCGGAGGTTTGGAGGTTTTGGACCAGCTTGGAAGGGTTCAGGTTCGCCTCCACCGGCACGCGGTCGTTGCCCTGGAACCGCGGCATCGCCTCGTTGTCGATGTTGTCGGCCGCAGCCTGGCCTAGGTGGTTGATGGCGGGCGGAATGTGTGTTCCGGAGATGGTGGGCATGGTTCGGGACCCCTTTCAGGAGCGGCGCGGGAACCCGAGCGGCTCCTGAGGTTATCGCCCGAACGGGCCTGGAGTTTCGCCCCTTAGCCCAGAAGCCCCGGATTGGATCAGGTCCGCTCCGGGGCTCTCCGATTTACGCCGCCTGCTTGGGCACCAGCGCCCCGGTGCGGTCCTGCCAGGGGTCGATGACAACCTTGGTACAGCCGTACTGCTTGTCCCGGAAGACCTGAAACGCCTTCGGGACCTCCTCGATGCCGATCATATGGGAGATGATGAAGCTCGGATCGATCTCCTTGCGCTCGATGCGCTCGAACAGGGGCTGCAGGTAGGAGATGCAGTGGGTTTGGCCCATCTTCATGGTGACGCCCTTGCCGAACGCCGCGCCGAACGGCACCTTGTCAATGAGGCCGCCGTACACGCCGGGAATTGACACCGTGCCGCCCTTTCGGACCGCGAGGATCGCCTGCCTGAGTACGGTCGGACGGTCGAAGGACAGCCTGGCCGCCTGCTTGGCCTTGTCGTACAGACCGCCCGGCCCGGTCCCGTGGCCTTCCAGGCCGACCGCGTCGATGGTCGCATCCGGCCCCTGGCCGCCGGTCAGCTCGCGCAGACTGGTCAGCACTTCGTGTTGGGAGTAGTCGAGCGTTTCCGCGCCGGCCTGTTTCGCCAAAGCGAGCCGCTCCGGGAAGCGGTCGATGACGATGACCCGCTTGGCCCCGAACATAAACGCGCTCGCGGCGGCGAAGATGCCTACCGGCCCCGCGCCCCAGATCGCGACCGTATCGCCTTCCTTGATCTGCGCGTTTTCCGCCGCCTGATAGCCGGTCGGGAAGATGTCGGTGAGGAAGAGCAGCTTTTCGTCCGGGATGTCGTTGTTGACCACCAGAGGGCCCACATCGGCGAACGGCACCCGCGCATACTGCGCCTGGCCGCCGGCGTAGCCGCCGTAGATGTGCGAGTAGCCATACAGCGCTGAGCCGGAGTAGCCGTAGAGCAGCTCGGCCGTCGAGGCGTTGGGGTTGGTGTTGTCGCACAGGCTCCACAGCTTCGACTCGCAGAAGAAGCAGCCGCCGCACGCGATGGTGAACGGCACTACGACCCGGTCGCCGCGTTTGACCTTCTTGACCTCCGAGCCGACCTCCTCGACGATGCCCATGAACTCATGGCCCAGGATGTCGCCGGGCTGCATGGTCGGGATGAAGCCGTCGTAAAGGTGGAGGTCCGAGCCGCAGATAGCGGTCTTAGTGACCTTGATGATGGCGTCACGCGGGTTGAGGATCTTGGGGTCCGCGACGGACTGAACTTCGAGCGATTCTTTTCCCATCCAGCAAAGAGCCTTCATGCTATGCCACCTCCTGGTGTGCGATGCTTCCGGTCGTTGGGGAGGTGACCTGCTGCTCGCGGTCGCCGTGGAGGGCCTGAGAAACGGCCGTGAAGGTGCCGCGCTCGCCCGCGGGCTGGCCCTTGGTGGTCGCGACCTCGCCGGCCTCGGCAAGCTGCTTGAAGTGCCGCAGGTTCTCCCGCACGAAGCCGCCCGGGCTGCGGGAAACCAGCGCGCCCATGGCGCCGGCGAGCTTGCCGCCGGGGATCACCATCTCCTGCACCACCCGCATCACGGTGCCGCGTCCGCTGGCCGCCGGCTCGAACGAGATCTGCCCCGCCGCCGGAACCCGCGGGTCGCCGACGGTGCGCCAAGCCAGGCGCTTGCCGGGCTCCTCGGCGGTCCACTCGGCGTCCCATTCGAGCGTCGCTCCACCGGGCAGGTCCATCACCCAGTGCGAAAGCTTCGGGTTCGCGGGGTCGACGGTCACGCTACGGATCGACTCCATCCACTCGGGCGAGTTTTCAACCGCGTGCCAGCGGTCATAGAGCTCCGCGGCGGGCTTGTTGATGGTAAAGGTCGCCTGCTCCTTGACCAGGCCGCCGAGCGTGCTTTGGAGCGCTTTCGGCAGCTTGCCGGTCTTGATCTGCCTGGCCGCGAGAAAGCCCGCGGCAAAGCTCAGGCCGGCCGCGCCGAAGATCTCCCTGCGGAGCAGATAGGCGGCGGTAACGGCCCCGGCGTACACCCAGGGGCTGCGGGGTGCTTTGGGCGCGGCGCCCGGCTGGGACGCGGGCTGCTCGCCCGTGAAGGCGGACCCGAGGCGGGTGCGCGCGTCGAGATCGGTTTCGAGTTCCGTTTGAATCATGAGTTTGTCCTTGGGGGTACGGGTGTGCCCTGGGGTTGTAGTGGGTAGGATGCCGCGTTCGGCCTCGGGGTGAAGCGAGATTGTCAGGAGGCGAGCGCCTGCCGGGCCGCGCGCAGGCCGGAGCGGAGCGCCCCGTGGACGGTGCCGGGGTGGCCGGTGGTGTCGGTGTGTTCGCCCGCGAAGAAGAGGGT
>CAXTTW010000289.1:0-3854 GCA_964247255.1 uncultured Acidobacteriaceae bacterium | reverse complement strand
GTCCTGGTTGTTATATTTATGCATCCCGTTGCGCCCCACCAGGTACAGGTTTTCAAACCCGTTCATCCACTCCACGATCTCGTCGAACCGGTTGTACGTCCCGAAGTACGCCGGGTAGGTCTTAGGCACCCGCACCACATGCGCGTCCCGCACATCCTCCGCCTTCAGAATGCCAATCTTCTCCACCTCAGCCACCGCAAACCGCGCCAGCTCCGCGTCAGCCATCTTCCACAGCGGGTCCGTGTCATAGCAGAAGTACTCGAGCCCAATCCAGACCTTCGACGGGTCCGCCACCAGGTACGGGCTCCAGTTGTTGAAGATCTGCAACCGCCCCAGCAGCACATCGGGCTCCTGGATGTAGATCCAGGTGTCCTTGAGCGGCGAGCCGTCCGGCTCCGTCACCGCGAGCCGGTCTACCAGCATCCCCACCGTGATGAAGTCCCGGTAGACCAGCCCGTCGCTCACCTCGCGCACGTTGGCCGGGACCTCACAGTCGAGCGCATCGATCAGCGCCCGGATCGGCATGGTCGAGAAGACATAGTCCGCATCCACCACGCGCCGCGCGCCGTTCTCTTCGACCGCCTCCACGCGCACGATGCGCTTACCCTCCACATGGAGCCGCGTGACATGCAGGCCCAGCGCGACCTCGCCGCCCCCGGCCTCCACCAGCGAAGCCACATGCTCCCACAACTGCCCCGGCCCCAGCTTCGGGTACAGGAACGTCTCGATCAGCGAGGTTTCCGTGCCTTTCTGCGCGATGTCTCCCGCAGGTTTCCGGCGCGAAAACGCTTTCCGCACGAAGTGCGCCACCGCCGTCCGCAGCGAGAGCCCCTTGATCCGCTGCGCGCCCCACTCCGCGCTGATCTCGTTACACGGCACCCCCCAAACCTTCTCCGTATACGACTTGAAGAACGTCAGGTACAACTCGTTGCCGAACCGGTTGATCAGGAAATCTTCGAGCGTCCGCTCCGGCTTGCGCGGGAACAGCTTCGCCCGCAGGTAGCCGAAGCCGATCCTCACCGTTCGCCCCAGCCCCATCTGCCTGAGTGTTTTGCCGTCGAGCGCGAGCGGGTAGCTGAAGAACGACCGCAGAAAGTAAATCCGGCTCCGGCGCGGACGCAGCAGCATGACCAGGTCGCCCTCGCTCGACCCTGCGGTCACGCGCGTTTCGCGGTTCTGGTAGCGGATCGCATGGTCGCCCGCGCCGTTTTCACTCACCACCGGCATGATGCCGCGCCACCACTCCATCACGCGATCCGACTTCGAGAAGAACCGGTGCCCCCCGATGTCCATCCGGTTGCCTTTGTACCGGATTGTCCGCGAAATGCCGCCGATCTCCCGGCTCGCTTCGAGCACCACCGGCTTGACCGCGGACCGGCGCGTAAACTCCAGCGCCGCCGTCAACCCCGCCGGTCCCGCGCCGATCATTACCGCCGTCTTTCTTTCACTCATCCCTTGCTCCGTCCGCGCCCGGCTCCCTCGGGGAGCGACACAAACCCAATTCTTTTCGCGCGCCCGGCTATCCCCATCCCAGAAAACACCCGTAGTCCCACGTTATACTCAGGGCTGGAGAACCCTTCTCGATGGCCACCATGCCCGACGTGCACCCCGAGCTCGACGCGAGTGAAAACCAAGCCGACGCTTTCGCCTCGCTCGAAGAGCGCGTGGTTCGCATGGTCGAACTGCTGCGCAACGAGCGCCGCGAGCGCGCCCGTGCCGAGGAAAACGCCGCCACGCTCCAACAATTGTTGGACGAACAAGGCGCGCAGCTGGCGCGGGTCGAGCAGGAAAAGGCCGCCCTGAGCGGCGAGCGCGACCAGGTCCGCAGCCGCGTCGAGCGGCTCCTGCAGCAGCTGGACGACCTGGGCTGAGATCCCTTCGCGCACCCTGGCTCCTCGAAAGAGACCACATGCCTCCTCAGACCGAAAACCACGTCGCTACCGTCTCCATTTACGACCAGGTCTATACTCTGCGCGGCCAGGACCCGGCCTACATCGAGACGCTCGCCGCGCTGGTAGACGAGCGCATGCGCACCGTCGCCGCCCACGGCGCAACCGTGGACTCGCTGCGCGTCGCCGTGTTGGCCGCGCTCAATCTCGCCGACGAGCTGATCCTGGCCCGCGCCGAGCTGGCAGCGCTGGCCGGGGCGGAGCAGGCGAGGCAAAGCCGCGCTCACTCGCTCACCGGCATGCTCGACGAGGTGCTTGAGAACGCGCACACGGGCTGAACCCCTTGCCGCCCGACCCGCGTCTTCTCCACCCGCTTGCTTTACGCTGGCGGCGGGGCCTGCAAAGCGAACGTACTGTCGCGGTCCACTCTTCCTGTCAACGCCTGTGCCTGACTGAACTGGACGCGGCTTTCCCATTGGGGAAGGCCACACCAAAGTTTGTTTGGCGCTTCCCAGAATCAGGAAGAATGCATTAGCATCCGAATCAGCGAGACTTGCCCTGCAAAGCAGGTAGGTTGGGTCAAGCCGGTTGAACCTATAATTCATTGAACAAGGGAGCTCGACTCGACAATTGGTTCGGTGCGCAGTGTCCGCCAGTCCGGAATGCCTAAAGAACCACGGAGAGTTCCCGCCGTCTTAGGACGGGTTCACCGGCCAGCCCGTTTACGGCCCCGCGGGGCAAGCCTCGTGTTTCACTCAGGCTCTACGACCGTGCCTGATGGAAGACGATTTCTCAATCCTGTTTTTCCCGACGCCAGATGATCATTCTCCTCGTTTTGCGTGCGCCCTGTAGAAGGTCGCGTTGCAGCAGGAAGAAGCTCTCCGCGAGATCCTGGATCTGCAACCCTGAAGGTTGCAAGTCTTCTCTGCGCGACGTCCCGTGCCGCTCCTCCAGCAGTTCCAGTTGAAACTCCCGCGTGAAACTACACCCCGACGCGCCGACTTCCGAGAAATCCCGACTGTCCTACGGTTGAAGTACGCGCGCGCCCTTTTGAACCTCGGCTTGTGAAGAAGCGGCTCCCGCGCCGCGAGCGCGCAAAAAGTCTTCCAGGTTCAGCGCGGCTTCTGCGGAAACAACGCTTCGGGCACTGGATTGTCGTTGTAGGAGGCCGCCGGCTCAAAGCTCAACGACCGGAACAGCCCGACGGTGCCGGCCAGTTTCGGCAGGGTGCCGCAAAAATCTCGCCGCAGCCGGCGCTTGCCGTCCACCATGCGACCCATTTGCCCCGCGCTCGCCTTCATCGCCGCCCGCAAACGCGGGAAGCGTAGCCGCCGCGCGCCCAGAAGCCCTTCAGCGATGGCGACCGGCAGGTCCTCGTACGTCCGCAATCGCCGTGCTGCGCCATAAGAGTCTCCCCTAGAACGAGATGGCCGCAGGCAAGCCCCGGCAGCCCACTCGGCGCAGCTGTAAATCGTCCGGAAAAGAGCGCGCTTGCGCCTTTGAGCCGCCCGGAACGCTCCAACGCCCTCCTGGGCCCAAGTCTCACGCTATACTTGAGCGTTTATGCCTCTAGACGCAACACAAGTCTTCCTCATCGTGCCGGCCGCCGGCCTCGGCACGCGCATGGGCGCGGGCGGGGCTCCGAAACAGTTTCTGGAGCTTGGGGGCGAGCCGATTGTTGCGCTCACCTTGCGCGCCCTTGCCCGCACCCCGGGCCTCGCCGGCTTGGTCCTGGCCGTGCGACGCGCCGAAGAGCCCCGCCTCCGGGAGCTGCTCGCGACCATCGCCCTCCCAGTTTCCGTCGAGGTCGCGGAGGGCGGCGACTCGCGCCAGGCTAGTGTCGCCGCCGCCCTTGCCGCTCTTCGCTGCCCCGAGAACGCGGTCATCCTGGTCCACGACGCCGTGCGCCCGCTTGTCACCCCGGATGCGCTCGCCCGCGTGGTCGCGGCCGTCGAGCGCCACGGG
>CAXTTW010000288.1:0-3885 GCA_964247255.1 uncultured Acidobacteriaceae bacterium | reverse complement strand
AGACCGGAGGTTCTGCCCGGAGAACCCGATGTAGCCCAGGGTGAAGACGAGGTCTCTGGTAACTTCCTGCTGAAACTGCAGGCTCCAGTTGGAGATCATGGCGGGCCGCCCGAACTCGGGCGCGATGTAGGCGTTGCCCACTGGCGCGAAGTTGCCCGTGTCGAGCTGACCGGGGTCCAGGTTGGGCGCGGTCGGGAACGGCCGCGGGAAGCCGCTGTCGAGCTGAAAGGCCGGCGAGTAGCCGTCGGACTGGTTCACCGGCAGCGGGACGGAGTAGCCGGTGGTTTCAGCAAAGCCGAAGTCCGAATAGAGCAGCGGCGCATACAGAATGCCGGCTGCTCCGCGAATGACGCTTTTGCCCTGCGTGCCCGGCAGCTCGTACGCGAAGCCGATACGCGGCGCGATGTCTTTGAAGTACGTGTTCGCCCAGGCCGAGTTCGCGAACACCAGCGCGCCCGGCCGGCCGGCGGCGTGCGGGTCAGCGGCCGTCAGGCTGAAATTCGAGCTGAGCCCCTCGGCCTCGCGGCGGGGGAAGTCGATCGAGTAGCGCACGCCCAGGTTCAGCGTCAGGTGCGAGGTGGCCTTCACGTCGTCCTGCGCGAACACGGCGAAGTACTTCGAGTTCCAGCGCTGGTTGTGGATGTACGCGGTCTGGCTCGCGTTGTCGACCGAGCCCAGCAGGTAGCTGGCATAGCTGTTGCCGCTCAGCTGCGTGGGATTAGTGCTGACCTGCGGGGCTGAGGTCTGGTTGCGCGAGAACCCGAAGGTGGGGATGTTGATGTTGAGGACGGAGAACTGCTGATAGCGCAGGTCCACGCCGAATTTGAAGCTGTTGCGTCCTTTTTGCCAGCTCACGCTGTCGTTCAGGCGCGAGCCGTTGTCGATCGCGTCGGAGCTGTTTACCGCCCCGTAGTTGGTGAACGCGTCGAGGGCGTCGAAGTTGATGCGCGGGAACACCGAGGCGACCACGTTGCCGATGCCCGCCTGCGCCGCCGCGTTCGGACCGCCGTAGGTGGACGGGTAGTTGAGGCTGTTGGTTCGGTTGTAGCCCGCGTTGAAGTGGTTGAGCACCGAGGGTGAGATCGAGTAATCCCAACCCGCGCGGGCAAAGTGCGTGAAAAAGTCCTGCGGGTTGATCTGGGTCAGCGGGGGCGGCAGCGTGTTGAAGCCGCTGCGCACGTTATCGCGCGAGCTGTAAGACCCATACACCTTGCTCTTCTCGGAGAAGCTGTGGTCCCCGCGCAGGGTCATCGTGGTGTTCAGAAGCGGGAAGCTGGTGTTGATCGCGTAGTTGTTGAAAAAGCCATAGGTGCTGGACGAAGCGGGAAGGTTCGGCAGAGGCAGGGTGCTGCTCAAGGCGGCGGCGGCCTTGCTGAACCGGGCTTGCGGGACGACGTTGTTCGGGAACGGGAACCGGCAAGGCCGCCCGTTGATGGTGGTGGTGGTCGCCGGGTCGAGGATCTGGTTCTGCAGCAGCGGCAGCCCGGTGCACGGGTTGGTGAAGCCGGTGGGGCCGCCCAGGATCGCGGAGAAGTCGCCGTTGCGCTCAGCCTGTGTGGGCACGGTGGAGAGCACGGTCTGGCTTAAACCCTGGCGGTACTGCTCGTAGGCGAAGAAGAAAAAACTTTTGTCGCGGCCGTTGTACAGGTGCGGGATGAACACGGGGCCGCCGAGTGAGCCGCCGTAGTCGTTCTTCTTATCGGCCGGGTTGGAGAATCGCCGGCGGCAGGCGTAGTAGGCGTCCGAGCCCGGCGGGTTCTGCCCGGCGCATTGCTGCTTAAGCCCCGCGTTGAACCAGTCGTTCGCGTCCAGATCGTCGTTTTTGAAGATGTCGTAAACCGTGCCATGGAACTGGTTGCTGCCGGCCTTGGTGACAAAGCTTTCGATGCCGCCCGTGGTGCGTCCGAACTCAGCCGGAGGGGTGGAGGTGGTGACTTTAAACTCCTGCAGTGCTTCGACCGAGGGCGCGGCTTCGTCGAAGGAGGAACCGTTTTCCGAACGGGTCACGCTCGCCCCGTCCAGCAAGATCTCCGCCCCGAAGCTCTGGCCGCCCCCCACCTTGCCCTGGAAAACGCCGTTGCCGTTGATGCTGCCTTGCTGGCTGCCGCCCTCCGATCCCGGTCCGGTCGTGCCCGGCACCAGAAACACGAAATTCTCGGGCGAGCGCAGGGCACCGACGCCGCCGCCCACGGGCAGAGGCAAGTCCACGATCTGCTTGGCGGAGATGGTGCCGCCGATGTCCGAGGATTCGGTGTCGATGCGGTTACCGCTCGCATCCACGGTGACGTTCTGCGTGTCCGCGCCCGGCTGCAAACGCACATCGAGCCCGGCGGTGCTGTTGATGGTGATGCGCACGCCAGTGCTGGTCGCCGTCGCGAACCCAGGTGCCGTCACCACAACCGTGTAGTTGCCGATCGCGATGGACGGGAAGCGGTAGTCGCCGGAAGAGGTAGTCACAGCCTCGTTTTTGGTGCCGGCCGCGTCGCTGGTCGCGACTACGTGCGCCCCGGGCACCACCGCCCCGGAAGCGTCGGTGACGGTGCCGGCCAGCTCGCCCAGCTGCGACTGCGCCAGCCCCGCGATGGGCGAGGCGAAAACGGCCAGGACCGCGGCGGCCCCAAGAAATCTTTCGTGTCTCGAAAACATAGGTCTGGCGCTCCAAAAGGCGTGGCGACGGCTTTTTCTGTTTTATGCCGCGCGGGAACGCTCCCGCGCATCGGGGAGAAAAGTATTCGTCCGGTCACTTCGGTGTCAAGCAGAAACCGTTTCCTGAGTTACCGGACGGGAAAGCACCCCCTTTTCGCCGCGGACGTCATCCTGAGCGGGTGTACGCGAAATCCTGTTCGCTTTAAAGGACATAGAGTCATCCTGACGAGCAAGGCAAGGACGGACCTGCTTCTGCCGCCAAGAGGAACAGAAGGAGGTGTTTCGCTGCGCGCAGCATGACCCGGGCCGGAGCGACGGCCGGTCGGCGGCACCTCACTTTCGGTCGTTGGAGTGGCTCCCCGCGAGCGCCGCGCTCTGCCGGAACTGTTCGTCCGCTTTCGCCTTCTGTCCCATCCGCCGGTATGTTTGGCCCAGCAAAAAGTGCAGCGCCGAGCTTCCCGGCGCGACCAGCAGCGCCTGCTCGAACGCGGCGCTCGCCTCGGGCAGACGCTCCTGCCGCAGGTACAGGTGGCCCAGCTGCTCCTCGATCGATTCGCGCACGCTCGGCGAGCCTGGCGCGACCGCCTTGGCCCGCTCGAGCAGCGGCAGGGCCTCCGCGGTGTCACCGCGCCGTATCAGCGCCGTCGCCAGATTGATCATGGGCTGCTCCGGCTGCGGAGTCTCGGGGGTTTGCCGGCTCAGCGCCTGCCTGTAGGCGGCGATGGCCTCCTCGGTCCGGTTCAGCGCATCAAGCGCCAAGCCTTTGTTGTTGATCGCGCGCACGTCGCCGGGTTCGAGCGCGAGCGCCCGGTCGAAGGCATCGAGCGCCTTCTGAAACTCCTGGTTGGTGTAGCGCACGCGGCCCAGGCTGTACCAGGCTTCCTCGATCCCCGGATTGCGGGCCACCGCGCTTTCGAGCCACTTTTGCGCGTCGGGGTAGTCGTCGAGCAGCACATAGGTGCGCGCCACATCGAGCAAATCGGCGGCGGACGGCGGCTCGATGCGCGCCGCATGGTTGAACTCCGCGAGGGCATCCGCCGGCTTGTTTTCGGCCAGGAGCAGACGCGCGAGGAAGTACCGCGCCGGGGCGGACCGCTCGTCGGTTTCGAGGTACGCCCGCACCTCCGCGTCGGCGGCCGCGAGCTGCTTCTGTGCCGCGAGCTCCCGCGCGTGCCGGAGCGGGTCGGGCGGCTTCGGGTCGGAAAGCGTCAGCTCCTGCGCCGCCGCCGCGAGCAGGAC
>CAXTTW010000287.1:0-3916 GCA_964247255.1 uncultured Acidobacteriaceae bacterium | reverse complement strand
CATGCTGGCCGCTCGCGAGGTCGCGCTGCGACTTTTGCGCCCGCTCGATCGCTTTATCCGTTGCCGCCATGAGCTGCGCCCGTCGGCCGAAGGAGTCGAGCGCCCCGGCCTTGATCAGCGATTCGAGGACGCGCTTGTTCATCAGCCGCAGGTCCACCTGCTCGCAGAAGTCGTAGAAGCTCGCGAACGGCTTCTTTGCGCGGGCTTCCAGGATCGAATCGATCGCGTTGCGGCCCACGTTCTTGATCGCGGTCAACCCGAACCGAATGGCTTCGCCGTTGGGGGTGAAGTCGGCTCCGGACAGCGTGACATCGGGCGGCTGGACGGCAATGCCGAGTTCGCGGCACTCCTTGATGTACTTGACCACGTTCTCGGGCTTGGAGATTTCGCTCGTCAGGAGGGCGGCAATGAACTCGACCGGGTGGTGCGTCTTGAGGTACGCCGTGTGATACGCCAGAAGCGCGTAGGCGGCGGAGTGCGACTTGTTGAAGCCGTACCCGGCGAATTGCTCCATCAGATCGAAGACCCGGGTGACCGTGTCCTTGCGGAAGCCCTTCTCGGAAGCACCCGTGACGAAGCGCTCGCGCTGCTTGGTCATCTCCTCCAGGTTCTTCTTGCCCATGGCGCGGCGCAGGAGATCGGCCTCGCCGAGCGAGTAGCCGGCGACCGCGTTCGCGATCTGCATCACCTGCTCCTGGTACACGATGACGCCGAGCGTTTCCTTGAGGATCGACTCCATCGGGGGCAGGTCGTACTCCACTTTGCGGCGGCCCCACTTGCGCTCGATAAAGTCGTCGATCATGCCGCCCTGGATCGGGCCCGGCCTGTACAGCGCGTTTAATGCCGTAAGGTCTTCGACCGAGGTCGGCTTGTAGCGGCGGAGCACGTCGCGCATGCCGCCGGACTCGAACTGGAAGACGCCGGAAGTGAGGGCGCGGTGGAAGATGCCTTCGTAGGTCAGCTGGTCGTCGAGCGGGATGGTGTCCAGGTCGACGGACTTGCCCGCCGCGCGCAGCAGCTTCAGGCAGTCGTCGATGACCGTCAGCGTGGTCAGCCCGAGAAAGTCCATCTTGAGCAGGCCCAGCTTTTCGATCGCCTTCATGTCGTAGGCGGTGACGATCTCGTCGTTTTTCGAGCGAACGACAGGGACGAGGTCCGTGAGGGGCCGGGGCGCGATCACCACCCCGGCGGCGTGGACGCCCGCGCCGCGCACGAGCCCCTCCAGCTTGAGCGCAGTGTCGATGACCTCGCGCATCTGCGGATCCTTGTCGTAGGCCTCCTGCAAGGGGGGCGAGTCCCTCAAGGCTTGCTCAAGCGTGATGCCGATGGTCGCCGGCACCATCTTGGCGATCTTGTCCACGTCGCCATAGGGCAGGTCGAGCGCGCGCCCGACGTCCTTGATCGCCGCCTTGGCCGCCATGGTGTTGAAGGTGATGATCTGCGCCACTTGCTCGCGGCCATACTTGCGCGTGACGTAGTCAATGACCTCGCCCCGGCGGTTCATGCAGAAGTCGATGTCGATGTCGGGCATGGACACGCGCTCGGGATTGAGAAAGCGCTCGAAGAGCAGCACATTCTGGAGCGGGTCGATGTCCGTGATGCCCATGACGTAGGCGACCAGTGAGCCTGCGGCGGATCCGCGGCCCGGGCCGACCGGAATGTCGTGCTCGCGGGCGTAGCGGATGAAGTCCCAGACAATGAGGAAGTAGCCGGGAAACTTCATCGCCTTGATGCAGTCGATCTCGCGCTCCAGACGGGCCTGGTAGTCGGTGAGCGGCTGGCGCAGCTTGCCGGTGTCCTGCAGGTGCTTGATGTTCGTGTTCAGGCGCGTCTGGTACCCCTCGCGGCACACCTGCTCGAAGTAGGTATCGACCGTTTGGCCAGGCGGCACGGCGAACTCCGGGAACGGGTTCTCGACCTTGTTGAGTTTGAGTTGGCAGCGCTCGGCGAACTGCATCGTCCGGCCCACGACTTCCGGCGCGTGCGAGAACATCCGCTCCATCTCTGCGGCGGTCTTGACGTAGAACTGGTCGGAGTCGAACTTGAACCGCTTGGGGTCGTGGATGGACCCGGCCGTCTGGACGCAGAGCAAGATCTCGTGGGCGTGGTGGTCGTCCTCGCACAGATAGTGCGAGTCGTTGGTCGCGACGAGCGGGATGCCGGTCTCGCGCTCCAGGCGGAACATGTCGTCATGGATCTTTCGGTCGAGCTCCATGCCGTGGTCCTGGATCTCGAGAAAAAAATTGCCCTTGCCGAAAAGGTCTTCGTACTGACCGGCGGTGCGCTTGGCGGCCTCGTACTTGTCCTTCATCAGGTTCTGCGCGAGCTCGCCCGCCAGGCAGCCGGAAAAGCCGACCAGGCCGGACGCATGCTCGGCCAGGTACTTTTTGCTGATGCGGGGCTTGCGGTAGAAGCCGTGGAGCGAGGCCTCCGACGTGATGCGGACCAGGTTGCGGTAGCCTTCCTCATTCTCGGCAAGCACCAGAAGGTGGTTGTAGTCGTCGCCCTGCGGGTCGGCCCGGTGGTCCTCCTTTTGGCAGACGTACAGCTCGCAGCCCAGAATGGGCTTGATGCCCTGCTTCTTGGCGGCCTCAAAGAAGTGCACCGCCCCATAGATATTGCCGTGGTCGGTAATGGCGACCGAGGTTTGGCCGATGTCCTGAACGCGCTTGACCAGCTTGTCGACGTCGCAGGCACCGTCAAGGAGCGAAAAGTCGGTGTGGAGGTGGAGATGGGTGAACTCTGGCACCCCTCCAGTTTAGTGCGTGGCCTGCAGTGTGGATGCTTCGGAAAACCGGGGCCGGCGTTTGGAAATCGCGGTATGCTGGGGCCATGGCGACGCCCGCACCGCTCATCACCATCGAGGAGTATCTCAGGACCAGCTACCGGCCCGATGTCGAGTATCTCGACGGGCACCTGGAGGAGAAACCGATGGGACGCTGGGATCACGGCTTCATCCAGGGGCTGATTTTTACTTGGTTCCTCCAGCGTGGTGAAGAATGGAACGTGGTGCCTTCCATCGATGTTCGGACGCGCGTATCGACGAACCATGTACGCCTGCCCGACGTGGTGGTGGACTGGGCCGGGCCGCATCCGCCGGTTCTGGTTGCGCCCCCTCTGCTCGCCATCGAGGTACTCTCGCCCAGTGACAGCCACTCGGCCCTGCGGACGCGCGCCAAGGACTACACGGCGATGGGCATCCCGAACATTTGGCTCATCGACCCCGACACACGCACCGCGGAAGCCTGCGAGGGTGCGTTTTGGGTCGAGCGTGAGCGTTTGGAAATCGAGAGCACCGCCATCTACCTCGACGTCCCCGCGCTCTTCGCGGCCCTGGACGCAGGCCGGCCGCTCTAAACTTTCGAGTGCCGCGCAAGCGCTTCCGCCGCTTGCGCGAGTTCCGCGCGCGTGGTCAGCAGGTCAGGGCACAGGCGGAGATTGCCCGCGCGCTCGTCGACAAGAATGTTTTCCCGTGCCAGGGCCGCGACGAGTTCTGGCGCGTCCGCGTTCGGGACAACGACAAACTGCCCGTGCCGCTCGTCTCCGCCCAGGCTTTCAATCCCGCGCCGCGCGAGCGATTCTTTGAGAAAAGCGAGCTGCCCGAGCGAGTACGCGCGGAGCCGGTCAACCCCGAGGGCGAGCGTGAACTCCAACCCGGCGCGGGCCTGGTAGTACGTCATGACCGGCGGGTTGCCGTCGAGCCATCCATCTCCACCCGGCAGAAGCGCGCCGGCCTGCCAGAAGTCGCCCCCCGGCGCGAGCGCGAACCAGCCGCTTCCCTCCGGCGGGCCGTCCGCCTTGGCAGGCGCGAGCGCGAGGAAGGCCGCCCCCGGGCCGCCGCGCAGGTACTTGTAGCAGCCGCCGCTCATGTAGTCGCCGCCCCGCGCCTCCATCGCGACCGGCAGCGCGCCGCGCC
>CAXTTW010000286.1:0-3963 GCA_964247255.1 uncultured Acidobacteriaceae bacterium | reverse complement strand
CCGTGCTGCTGCACCCCCAACCTAGACTGGCGTTTGCCTTGGCGGCGCGCCTGCTGCGGGGCATGCTCGATCCCTCCGGGATACACCCTTCCGCGATCGTGCCCGCCGGCCTGCGCGAGCAAACGGGCATCTCGGTCGCTCCGTACGCGGTGGTCGGCGAGGGCTGCCGGCTGGGCCTGAACACCCGCATCGACGCCGGGGCCGTGCTGGGTCCGCATTGCGTGCTCGGCGAGGGCTGCCACATCTACCCCCGCGCCGTCCTGTACCCCGGCACCGTGCTCGGGGCGCGCTGCGTGGTTCACGCGGGCGCGGTGCTTGGCGCGGACGGGTTCGGCTACGTGCGCGACACCGTTTCCGGCGCGTACACGCAGTTCCCGCAGCAGGGCCGCTTGGTGCTTGAGGATGACGTGGAGATCGGGGCCAACACCACGGTCGACCGCGGCGCGCTCGAGGAAACCCGCATCCGCCGCGGCACCAAGCTCGACAACCTGGTCCACGTCGGCCATAACGTCACCGTCGGGGCCGATGTGGTGATTGCCGCGCAAACCGGCATCTCCGGTTCTTCGTCGGTCGGCGATGGAGCCGTCGTCGCGGGCCAGGTGGGCATTGCAGACCATGTATCCATTGGCCCCGGCGCGATCCTCGGCGCGCAGTGCGGGGTGCCGTCGAACAAGCGCATCACGGGCCCCGGACACCTGTTCTGGGGCACGCCCGCGCGGCCCATCGCGCGGTATCTGCGGGATCTGGCGGCCCTCGCCCATCTGGGCCGTGCGCGCAAGTGAGCGTCGTCTTTCCTTGGCACATTGGCGTCTAGACCGGATCCGTGGAGTACACCTGGGATGAAGCGAAGCGAGAATTGAACCTCGATAAGCATGGCCTCGATCTGAGCGATGGCAGACGGAGGTCGACCGGGTGCTCCGGGCGGAGATGGACGCGCAGGCGAGGGCTGGGCACCGGAAGCCGTCCGCGTAAACTCGAGGCATGGCGACTCTGGTCATCGGCGGGCACTCCCGCAATATCGGCAAGACCTCGGTGGTCGCCGGCCTTATCCGCGCACTGCCCCAATTTCACTGGACCGCCTTCAAGATCACCCAGTACGGGCATGGCTTTTGCACCGCCGACGGCGCGCCCTGCGACTGCCAGACCGACGACCATACATTGGCTGTCTCGGCGGAGCGTCCGGGCGGCGACGCGACCACCGACTCCGGACGCTACCTGGCCGCCGGTGCCGCCCGAAGCCTGTGGGTCCGGGCCCGGACCGGGATGCTCGCTGAAGCCATGCCGCGCATCCGTAAGGAGCTGGCGGCGAGCGAGAACAGCATCCTGGAGTCGAACTCCATCCTGCAATTCCTGCGGCCCACGCTGTACTTATCGGTGCTCGACCCGGCCACGGCGGACTTCAAGGACTCGGCGCGGTTGTTTCTCGACCGCGCCGACGCGCTGATCACGGTAGACCGCCCGCTCAGCCCGCGGTGGAAGCAGGTTTCCGCCCGGCTGCTCGAAGGCAAGCCCGCGTTTGCGGTGGCGGCGCCCTCGTACCTGTCCGACGAGCTGGTCGCCTGGGTGCGGCATCGTTTGGAGCGCGCGGCGGCTTAGCTGCTCGCCGTACCGGGCTTCAAGGGCGCGAAGGGCTGCGGCTCCATGGACCCGTCGCGCTGCCGCACCAAAATCTGCACCTTGCCCTCGGCCGCTTCCAACTGCTCCTTGCAGGAGCCGGAGAGCTTCATGCCTTCTTCGAACAGCCGGATCGAGTCCTCGAGCGGCAGGTCTCCACGCTCCAGTTGGCCCACGATTGCCTCGAGCTGTTTCACGTTTTCTTCGAAACTGGCCATGCACCAAGCCTAAACCAAACCCGGCGGGCTCAACCCTCCACCCTCAGAACTGCTTCGCCTTGTGCGGGTACCACGTCAACCCGCCCCACACGCTCACGTCGGTGTTCAGGCCGGGCTTGTACAGCGGGGCCTTCCAGCCCTCGTACTGCACGTAGGCGTGCAGCTCCACGTCAGGCTGGATGCGCTTCACCAGGTCCAGCTTGTATTGGTTCTGCGTGGTGCCTCCGGCGAGGAAGTCCTTAGCCGCCTTCACGTTCCGGTAGGAAACCTGCACCTGCTCGGACGGGGACAGGTGGTAGGTGAGCCAGGCCTGGCCTCCCTTGTCCTCGCGGCCGATCGCGTCTGAGAACAGGAAGCCGTTCTCCGTGACGCCCTGCTGCGCGACCGCCTCGTAGTAGAGGAAGCGCCCGCCGGAGGAGGCGTGCGTCGGCGGGTCGGTCGAGACGGACTCCACGCGAAAGTCGAGCTTGGATACGCCCGGTACGTGCGACAGATAGATGCCGGAGCGGATCGCGGCGCGGCGCGGCGCGGAGATTGGAAACACGTCGTCGTGCGCGAACGAGTCCGCATACAGGGTCAGCCAGTCGCGCACGAACGGCAGGCGGTAGTTGAAGTCAAATGCGCTGAACCGCGCGCCGGGATCCTGCGCTGAGTACTTGACCTGCTCGTTGACGCCCGCCGCCGAAAAGAACGAGCGCAGAAAGGTGTGGATGGTCACCGGCTCGTGCCCCTTGCCGCCGAAAATAACTGTCCGCTCGAAGCCGAACTCGAAGTTTTTCGTCGGATGGAGGCTGATCTTTTCCGAGTGGAAGTACGGATGCTGCACCGCGGTGTGGCCTTGGAGCGAGCCGTAGAAGAAGTCGTAGCGCACCGGGCCGAGCAGCCGCGAAAAGCCGGGAATGGACAAAGGCTCGACGCGGTTGATCTCGAAGGCGTACGGGTTCTGCGAGTTGTCGCTCCAGCCGAACGCCCCGCCCTTGCCCGGGCCCCACCAGTGGTCCGTCTTGCCGAATGAAATCTCGTGATTGAGAAGGTGGTAGGAAAGGTTTGCCTCGAGCAGGCGCAGGTGGTTTTGGGACCCGAGCGGCCCGACCGGGATCGTCGCCTGGCGCGGGACCGAGTTGTAGGGAATGAAGTCTACCTGCTCGGAGAGGAACTGGCCCAGCGCGGGGGTGTAGCCGGTCGCCGAAGGGGCGTGCTGGTACTCCCCGCGCACGGCCAGGGTAAACCGGCCGGCCTCGATACGCCCGCCCGCGCCGGAATCGTTGTTCCATCCCGCCTGATAGGGGCGTCCGTAATTGTTGTAGATCGTCTGGCCCAGGTGGTAGCTGTCGTTCAAGGGCGTGTCGGTGATACCGAGCGAGTCGGTGTAGACCTGGTCGAGTTCGGCGTGCATCCCCGCGGAGGCCAGGTCCGGCGAGAGCTCGTGGAGCACCGCGAGATAGATGCTCTGTGCTTCCTCGGCCCCCGCGCCGCGCGCGCTCTCTACCTTGTCGTCCGCCTCCTCGAGCATGTGGACGATAGCCAGGCGGGTCCAGGGCCGCAAGCCGATGAAAGCGGTGTCAAGGTAGCCGAGAGCCTCTAGCCGGTCGAGCGCGGGGTACACCCAGCTGTCGTAAGGCAGGTACGCCGAGCCGAGGCCTTCGAGCTGGTGCACGGGCAGCTCAGGCCGGTAGTCCTTAGGCATTGCCGGCGCGCCGGGCACGGGCTTGTAGGGGCTGTTTCGGGTGTCGGGCGAGTACGGCTGCTGTTCGGGCGCGGGCTGCGGCGCGGGCTCCTCCGTCTGCGCGTGAAGCGAGGTCTGGAGCGCGCCGGGTTGGATGGACAAAGCAGTAGCCAAACCTGCAAGAACGGCAAATCTCACTCTCACCTCGGGGTGCCGGACGGGCTTCACGCGTTTACGGCCCGGTCGAGTGGGCTCGGTTCTTTTCGTGAGCCTAGATGAACGCCGGGGGGAAAACAAGTATTCAGCAGGCACCGGAAAGCGGGTTGTCGCGGGAAGCGACAGCTCAGGAAGTCAGTCCGGCGACCACGGTGCGCTCGGTTTGCCGCTGCCAGGCTTTGGAAAAGACGCCGCGCGCGCGGAGGGCGGCTTCGAGCTTGGCGCGCGCCCCCTTGGGCTCGCCCGGCT
>CAXTTW010000285.1:0-3978 GCA_964247255.1 uncultured Acidobacteriaceae bacterium | reverse complement strand
GGTCTTTGCGGCGCGGCCGCGGCGGCCTGCCGCTCCTGAATCGCGCGCAGCACATCGCCGGGCTTTGAAACTTTGGACAGGTCGATCGAAGGCCGCTGTTCCGGTTCGCGATACGCTTCGCGCCGCTGCCCCCCATTGCCGCGCCCGCCGTTGCTCCGGGTCAGCGCGACGCGCACACGCTCGGCCTCATCGGCTTCGAGCGACGAGGAGTGCGTCTTCTTTTCGGTCACGCCGACCGCTTCGAGCACATCCAGGATGCTCTTGCTCTTGACTTCCAACTCACGTGCCAGATCGTTGATTCGAACCTTGCTCATTCGCCCCTTTGTCTTACCCCAAACAGCCGCTTACATGCGCATACGTACCTCGGCACAGCGGAAGTTGCGTGCATCTGCCATTATCGCCTGAAATCCGGCGTTTTGCTTGCCGGAGTTCGAGCGGTTGAAAAATCCGGAAGTGCGGCGGCGCATTACGCGCCGCCCTCATCCACCTTTGCGTCCTCTTTGCGCTCGTCGCGCGTTTCGTCCAAGTTGCCCTCGACCACGGCTTCGCTGCGCGCGATCTCCGTGTTCGGGCGGTGCTCGCGGATCACCGCGCTGGTGTCGTCCCGGCCCGGCGTGGTCGGCCGCGCGCCGTCGTCGTACAGCATCGGCCCGGTCTCGGTGATCTCCGCCAAACGCTCCTCGGCCGTATCGTCGGCGATCAATCCGGAGCCGTCCCGCGTGTCGCGCCGCGTTTCGTCCTGGTACAGGTTCACCGTGAGCGCGTCCACCTGCTCCTCGGCTGCCGCGTCCAGCTCATCCTGCTTCTGCGCGGAAAGGCCGCCGACCGGTGCCGCCTCGTCGACCAGGAACGGCTCGTCGTCCACGTCCGCGCCGCCCGTGATCGCTTCCAAACGTTCGATCGTCGCCGCGTCGACCGTGTCGCCGGTATCGGGCGCCACGTTGGTGTTTTCCACCTGGAACCCGCCCTCGTCCAGCAGGGCTTGCGCTTCCGAGCCCTCGCGGGGCAACGTGTTCGCGAACGCGGGCGCGGCCTCATCCTTGCCGTACACCGAGCTCTCGCTCAGGTCCACTTCCGTTCTCGGTTCTTCCGTTTCCGTGTCCTTTGCCGCCATCGCCTCGCCTTCCTTCGCCTCACCGTCCGTGTTGAAGTACCGTCCCACCGCCGCGGAAATCTTCTCGAGCGTCCGCTCGCCAATCCCCGGAACCTCTTCCAGCTGCTCCGGCGTCATGTCCGCCAGGGCTTCCACTGTTGTGATGCCGGCGGCGACCAGCTTCTCGATAATCTGGTCGCCCAGCTCCGTCACCTGCTCGATCGGCGTGCCCGGCCCCACCTGCAGCGCCTGCATCTGCTGCTCGATCTCCTGCCGCTTTTCTTCCTCGCTCTTGATGTCGATCTTCCAGCCCAGCAGCTTGGCCGCCAAACGTACGTTCTGGCCTTTTTTGCCGATCGCGAGCGACAGCTGCGTATCATCGACGATTACCTCCAGCTGCTTGTCCTGGAGGTCCGCGATCGAGACGCGGCTCACCTTGGCCGGCTGCAGCGCCTTTTCGGCGAAGCTCGTCACCTCCTCCGAGAACTCGATGATGTCGATCTTTTCCCCGCGCAGCTCGCGGATGATGGACTGCACCCGCATCCCCTTCATCCCCACGCACGCACCTACCGGGTCCACATCCTTGTCGCGCGACTGCACCGCGATCTTGGTCCGCTCCCCGGCTTCCCGGGCGATGGCCCTGACACTTACAGTTCCGTCGTAGATCTCCGGGACTTCACTCTGAAACAGGTTCTGCACCAGCTCCGGCGCGGCCCGCGATACGATCACCTGCGGCCCCTTGGCGGCGCGGTCCACGCGCAGCAGCACCACGCGCACCCGCTCGCCCACCGCGAACTGCTCCAAACGCGACTGCTCGCGCCGCGGCATTCGCGCCTCCGCCTTGCCCAGGTCGAAGATCACGTCCTGCGGCTCCGTGCGCTTCACCGTCGCGTTGATCACCTCGCCCATCCGCGAGCCGTACTCCAGGAAGACCGTGTCCCGCTCCGCCTCGCGCACCTTCTGGAAGATGACCTGCTTGGCCATCTGCGCCGCGATGCGGCCCAGCCCCTCGGTCGGCTTGTAGTAGCGGATCTCACCGCCCACCTCGACCTCGGGGGCCAGCGCGCGCGCATCCTCGAGCGTGATCTGGTTCACCGCGTCCTCAACCTCCTCGGGCGTTTCCACCACCGTCCGGTAGGCATACGCGCGGATCTCGCCGGTTTCCTTGTCAAGCTCGCCCCGCATGTTCTCGTCCGTCTTGTAGTACTTGCGGGTTGCGAGCGCGATCGCGTCTTCGACCGCGCCCACCACTACCTCGGGCTGGATTCCCTTGTCCTTGCTCAGGATCTCGATGCTTTGATACAGCTGGCTTGCCATGCTCTCAACTCCTTCAACGAAAACTCGGTGCTAAAAATCGGGCGCGAGCTGCGCCTTTTCGACGTTCGCGAGCGCGATCGCCACGGGCGGCGGCTCGGCTCCAGGCTTCGCGCCCTTCTTCTTCGCCTTTGCCGGCGGCGGATACAGCGTGAGCGTCCCATCCGCGACAGCACCCAAACGCCCTTGCCAGTGCCGGTTTCCCTCCACCGGGGTAAACAGCTGCAGCTTGCACAGCTGCCCGGCGAACCGCGCGAACTCTTCCGCCGTCCGCAGCTTCCGGTCCAGGCCCGGCGAGCTCGCCTCCAGCGTGTACTCCGCGCCCGGCATTAAATCCTCCACGTCCAGCACCGCGCCGAAGTCGCGCGAAAACCGCTCGCAGTCCCCGTGGGTCACGCCCGAAAGCTGCGCCACCGGAACCCCGTCCGGAAGCTCGCGCAGGTAGGCCAGCTCGTCTTCCTCCTCGCTCAGCCCGGCGGCCTCGCCCGCGTCCACCATGTCGAGCACGATCGCGCCTTCGGGAGCTGCTTCGTGGGCGGATCCAGCCGCGGGGGCGGGCTCCGAGCGCAAAGCCGCGAGCCGCCGCTCCAGCTCGGCCCGGCCCTCGGCGTCGCGCTCCAGAAACACCCTGAGCGTACGGTGCTTGCCGCCCCCGCCCTGGACCTCCAGGTCCACCACCTCAAGCCCGTGCGAAGCGGCCACCCGCTCGGCGAGCGCCCGTATCTGATCCGTTTCCCTGCCCATGCCTGTCTTCAGCCCAAAGAAAAAGTGGGCTTTCGCCCACTGCCCCGTCCGTGAACGGGGGAGTTTCACCAATTCCTAAGATACGCGAGCGCGCGGGCCTGGGCAAACTCTCCTCCGGTTCCGAGGTGTACGCTCCCTCCATGCGCCCCTCCGTCCTCCTCGCCGCCGCCCTGCTTCAGGCCGCCTGGCGGATCGGGCCGTTTACCCGGCCCGCGGAGGGCAACCCCGTCCTCGCGCCCCGGCCCGCTTCCGTCTTTCCCGACCCCAACACAGGCAAGCCCGTCCACTGGGAAGCGCTCCACACCTTCAACCCGGCGGCGATCGTCCGCAACGGCAAGGTTTACGTTCTGTACCGGGCGGAGGACGACTCCGGCGGGCCCGCGATCGGCGCGCACACCTCCCGCCTGGGGCTGGCCGTTTCCACCGACGGCCTTCACTTCGAGCGCCGCCTCGCGCCCGTTTTCTTCCCCGAGCCCGGCACCGAGGTGACCCGCGAGTGGCCCGGGGGCGTCGAGGACCCGCGCCTGGTCGAGCGAGACGACGGCACATACATCCTGGCCTACACCCAGTGGAACCGCCAAACCTTCTCGGTCGGCATCGCGACTTCGCGCGATCTCCTTCACTGGACGAGGCAGGGGCCGGCCTTCGGCGCTAAAGGCAAGTACGGTCAGCTCCGGTACAAGTCTGCGGGCATTGTCACGGAGGCGCGCGATGGGCGCTTGCTTGCCGCCAGGATCCGCGGCCGCTACTGGATGTTTTGGGGCGAGGGCGCGGTGCACCTGGCCGCCTCGCCCGACGCGGTGCACTGGACGCCCATCGAGGACAGC
>CAXTTW010000284.1:0-3988 GCA_964247255.1 uncultured Acidobacteriaceae bacterium | reverse complement strand
GCCCAGCGCGCGGCGGCGGCCGGGCGCGACAAGCCTAAGCGCAAGCCGAACCTGAAGAAGGTCCTGCCGGAGATTTGGCGGCTCGTGCGCCCGCGCCGCGGGCTGCTTGTCTTCGGCCTGGTGCTGGTGCTCATCAAAAGCACGGCGGGCATGGTTCTGCCGTTCACCACCAAGTTCCTGCTGGACAAGGTCTTCGCCCCCCACCGGACGGAGTTGCTGGCCCCGCTGGTCGGTGTGGTGCTCGCCGCGACGGTGATCCAGGCCACCAGTTCCTACGCGCTTACGCAGCTGCTCTCGAAAGCCGCCCAGCGCATGATTACCGAGCTGCGCGAGCAAGTGCAGCAGCACATCGGGCGGCTGCCGGTCTCCTTCTACGACGCCAACCGGACCGGCGTCCTGGTCTCGCGCATCATGACCGACGTCGAGGGCGTGCGCAACCTGATCGGCACCGGCTTGATCGAGTTTGTCGGCGGCATCGTGACCGCGATCGTGGCGTTCTGCATTCTGGTTGAAGCCAGCCCGCGCATGACCTTCGTGCTCTTCGGCGTCTTGCTTGTCTTCGTGTTCATTCTCCAGAAAGCGTTTAAAACCATCCGGCCCATCTTTCGCGAGCGCGGCAAAATCAACGCCGAGGTCACCGGCCGCCTCACCGAGTCGCTCGGCGGCGTGCGGGTGGTCAAGGGCTACCATGCGGAAGAGCGTGAGGCCCGCGTGTTCTCGGGCGGCGTGCAGCGTCTGCTCGACAACGTGATTTCGTCGCTGACCGCGACCAGCCTGCTGGCGCTTTCGGCGACTGCGGTTCTGGGCATCGTGGGCCTGCTGGTGATGCTGTTCGGCGGGCGCGAAGTCCTGGGGGGCCGCCTGACCACGGGCGGCTACTTTCAGTACACGGCGGTGCTCGCGTTCATGATCGCGCCGATCTTCCAGGTGGTCAACGTCGGCACGCAGCTCACCGAGGCCATTGCCGGGCTGGACCGCACGATGGAAGTCCTGGGCGAGCGCGAGGAGTTCGGCGATCCGAACCGCAAGCAGGTGCTGCCCGCCATCGAGGGCCGGGTCGAGTTCCGCGATGTGCACTTCGCCTATGAGGCCGACAAACCTGTGCTGCACGGCATCTCCTTCGATGCGCGGTCGGGCACCGCGACGGCGCTGGTCGGGTCCTCGGGTTCAGGAAAAAGCACGATTATCTCTCTGATTTGCGGCTTCCACCTGCCGAGTTCGGGCGAGATCCGCATCGACGGGCAGGATCTGAGCAAGGTGGACCTGGCCAGCTACCGCTCCCAGCTGGGCGTGGTGCTCCAGGAGAGTTTCCTGTTTGACGGCTCCATTCGCGACAACGTCGTGTTTTCGTCGCCCGACGCGACGGACGAGGAGTTTCTGCACGCCTGCCGGATCGCGCGCGTGGACGAGTTCGCCGAACGCTTCGAGGAGGGTTACGACACGATCGTAGGGGAGCGCGGCGTCAAGCTCTCGGGCGGCCAACGGCAGCGGCTCTCGATCGCCCGCGCGCTGCTCGCCAACCCGCGCCTCTTGATCCTCGACGAGGCGACTTCCTCGCTCGACTCCGAGTCGGAAGCGATGATCCAGGCGGGGCTGAACACCCTGATGCAGGGCCGGACGACGTTTGTGATCGCGCACCGGCTCTCGACGATTCGCAAGGCCGACCAGATCCTGGTGGTCGAGGGCGGGGTCATCGTCGAGCGCGGGACGCATGGATCCTTGTACGCGCTGGGCGGGCGGTACTACGACCTGTACACCCGCCAGCACGGGATCGAGGAGAACCTGTTCCTGGCGCCCGGCGAAGGGGATGTGGCGGTGGTGGTGGCGTAAGACCTACTAGACGTGTTGTGAAGTCAATCGACTTTAAGGAGCAGGACCGGATTTGCTATTCTGGAAGTGCCGGGAGTGCGTCGAGCTCCTGCACGTTGAGACTATGGTCTCACCCGGCGTCCTCTTCAATCACCTCCAGGTGGCTCTCGGAAATTTGACAATGCCATAGCCCTCAATCTGCCCCGTTGCTGAGCGCCGGAATGCGGACTCACAAGCAGCGAACCAAGTGTTGTCTCCCTTCTCGAACTTGCGCCACACTGCGCCTGCCACCATATCGGCGAGCTGGATTCCGACGCTTAGATTTGAAGGTTGGAAGAACAAGCTTTCAACTAGATTAGTGTATCTGGAAGTGAACATATCCCCCCTCGTGAGCAAGCGTTCATGGGCCTCTCGAAAGCGCGCGTCATCCCTCGCGCCGCGGTGATCAGAAACTATTATGCCAGTCTCCATTCGCCCGACGGTGCGCGACAAGTCTTGCAAGTAGTATTGAAAACGTTCCGACAATGGTTTGTAAGTAAAGTGGTAAAGATCATTCCTATCTTGGACGGAGGATATCTCATAAGCGGCATCTATGCAGCATATGTAGGCGAGACACTTCACCGATTTCACTTCGCAGATGATCCGGTAAACCTCCCTGCGCACTTCGTTCCGCTGTTCCGGTGAAAACGCGCGCATAGGATTCAGAGCGTCATTATTGTTGGGTGCGAAGTATCGCCACTTCAGTTCCCCCCTGATTTGGCGTCGCACTTTCAGCCCGTTGACTGCATCACGAACCCGATGCCACTGACCGTCAGGGATGATCAAGCCACCGATGACGAAATATTTGTCTCTTGTACTTCCAGCGCCTGGCGGAGTTCCTGATTCATCAAGAAAAAGTATATGCACGGTTTCTGCTTGAACTCCTTGTTTGTGTCTGCATGTACCTCTTAGATTATGACACTGTAGATAAACACATCGTAGTGTGGAAAGTCAGCGGGAGAGATAAACTCTGACCATGTACTTCGACCCCATCGCCGGCTCGGACCAGGCGCTGCTTATCACCGAGCAGCTGTTGGTCTTCGCGACGGTGATCGGTTCGGTGGCCATGCTGCCGGGGTTTTTCGAGTTCGTCACCGAGAGGCGCAAGACCAAGGAGCGCATCGACCTCTCGCTCGAGGATGAGGCGGTGGAGGCACTGCGTCCGCGGCTCGCGGGCATGGACGCGCTGCTCGAGTCGATCGAGGACCTGGTCGACCGGGCGCGGCACCCGGAAGTCTACGAGGAGCTCAAGATCGGCAACGAAGTGCTGATCATCGGCCCGGCGCAGAGCGGCAAGAAGTCGCTCGCCCAAACCATCGCCAGGCGCACCGGCATGGAGAGGCTGGTGACGGTCTACAACCCGCGCGACTCCGACGCGCTTGCCGAAGCCAAGAGTCTGCTGCGCGGGTACAAGTGGAAGCGCGTGATGCTGCTGCTGCCGCGCATCGACCTGGCCTACAAGGAGAGCGACCCGGAGGTCCTGGCGGAGCTGGACGCGCTGATCGAAGGCACGACCGGGCGGGCCAACGTGCTCGTCGTGGCGACCGCGACGACGTTCGTCCCGGACTCCGACCTCGACAACACTTTCGGAATCAAGCTGGTACTGCCGGGGGCGGAGGTGTTAGAGACGGACCGCCGCGAGATCCCCGAGGACGCGCAGCGCATGCTGGCCGACGTGGCCAGCTTCTACCTCGGGGAGGCGCGACGGCGCGGCTTTCAGCTTGAAGGCCTGGCCGAAGCCGAGTACTGCCGGGCGGTGCTCGATGCGGCGATGAACCCGGCCGAGATCGAAGACATCGTGACGCTGTGCGAGACGACGGCGCTATACAGGCGGCGGACGCGCAAGGCCGAGGGGCTCAAGATCACGCCGGAGATCCTGGAGCAGGCGATCGGGCGCGTCGTGGTCGGTTGAGGCGCGATACAGCCCCGCACGGGTCGAAGTGAGAGTTTGCTTGACCCTTTCCCTTCAACCTTGCTCTCGCTCCACCTGCAGCTCCGACAGCAGCGCCCGTACGTCCGCGACCCGAACGCTGTGCAACTCGTCCCCGTCCCGCGCGCCCATGCGCGCCGCGGAGCCATCGACCAGAGCCGCACCCGGCCAGGGCGTGCGCAGCGACGCGTGCAGCGTGTCGACCGGGAG
>CAXTTW010000283.1:0-3988 GCA_964247255.1 uncultured Acidobacteriaceae bacterium | reverse complement strand
CCATTTCACTAATCAGTCAGCAGGTGTTGAACGGCAACGGAACGGTTTCCCCCAGCCCGTATCTCAACCCCACCCTCCAGGGCATCCTTGCTAACAGCGGGGGGCAGGCCCGGCTCACCTCCGCCGTCGGCTTCTCCAACTACAACTCGCTGCAAACCAGCTTTCAGCAGCGGCTTTTTCACGGTCTCGAGTTCCAGGCGAACTATACCTGGTCCAAAACGATGGGCAACACCTCCGGCTTTTTCGCGCAGTACGGCGATCAGACGGCGGGCGTAACCCAAGCCGGGAACAACCACTTCTTTTTCCAGAACACCTACAACCCGCGTGGGGACTACGGCCGCGCCGACCAGAACCTGACCAATGTCGCCAACGGCTACCTGACTTATGACCTGCCCATCGGCAAGGACCGGCTGTTTGGGAAAAATCTGAACCGCGCAGTCGACGCGGCCGTGGGTGGATGGCAGGTCAATGGCCTGTTCACCCTGCACGGCGGCTTCCCGATTACCCCGCAGGCCAACGACAACTCCGGCACCAACTTTTCGGGTTTCTCTCGCGCGAACTGCCCAGCCCAGCCAATTATCAACGGCCGGGTAAAAACAGTCGCGCCAGCTCCTCTGGGCTATCAGTTTCTTAGCCCTGCAGGACTGTCCCAGCCCGCGACGGGCACCTTCGGCAACTGCCAGGTAGGTGCCTATACCGGGCCGGGTTCGCAAACCTTCGATGCTTCGGTGTTCAAGAGCTTCCCTATCGTAGGGGAGTCTCAAAACATTCAGTTCCGGGCCGAGGCCATCAACGTCCTCAACCACCCTATCCTGGTCGCGCCCAACTCGTCCCTCGGGCAGTCTTTCGGCGTGATCAGCAACGCCCAAGGCGAGCGCAACCTCCAATTCGCGCTCAAGTACATCTTTTAGACCCGCTACACTCATGGAAAACAAACCCGGAGAGGCCCTCAAGCCTCTCCGGTTCTCTTTTCGAGGCCCGCCTTTGCTCCGAGCGTTGACCGCCGCCCTCCTGCTTCTCGCCCCCATGGCCGCCCAAGCCGCCGCGCCCAAAGCCATGTTCTATCTCACGAACAACCAGGAGGGCGTCCGCTCCTTCCTGGACCACCGGGACAAGATCGACATCCTGGTCCCCACCTGGTACGACGTGAGCGCGGAGGGGCTGGTCGCGGGCGCGCCCGTTCGGCCGGTGCTCGATGCCGCGAATGCCGCGCACATGCAGGTGGTGCCGATCTTCGCGTTAATGAACAAAGAGGCCGCGCATAAGCTGTTCAACGATGCCAAGGCGCAGGAAGGCATGATCGCCGGCATGCTCCGCGAGTGCAAGGCGCACGGGTACGCCGGCATCCAGTTCGACTTCGAGGACATCAGCTGGACCGACCGCGACGCGCTGTCCTCGCTCGTCCGGCTGACCGCGATCGCGCTGCACAAGGAGCACCTGCTGGTCGAGATCGCCGTGGTCCCGAACGCCCCCGGCTACCCCGGCCAAACCGCCTTTTCGCGCTGGATCTTCGAGGACTGGCGCGGCGTGTTCGACCTAAAGGCGCTGGCCGACTCGGTCGACCTCCTGTGCCTGATGACCTACGACCAGCACACCCGCTACACCGTTCCCGGGCCGGTCGCGGGCTGGCAGTGGACGCTCGATAACATGAACTACGCGCTCCAATATGTGCCCAAGGAGAAGCTCTCGCTCGGCATCCCGCTCTACGGCTACCACTGGTACACGGGCGACCCCGGCCTGGGCAAGCCGACGCAGTCGCCCAACCCAACCGCCGAGTACATCGCCGCGCGCGACACCTACTTCCTCCGCGACGCCTATGGCGCGCAAGTGCAGTGGGACCCGCTCGACCATACGGCATTTACCTGGTTTTACCGCGACCAGATGCGCGAGTGGATCTTTTTCACCGACCGCCGTACCTTCGAGGATCGCTACGACCTGGTCCGGCAGAACGGCTTGCAGGGGTTTTGCTCCTGGGTGCTGGGCCAGGAAGACCCGGCGGTTTGGGACGCGCTGCCCGCGCGCAAGCCTTAAGGCAGGTTCCAACCGCGCGCCCGCGCAACCGCCTCGCGCCAGCGGGCTTGCTTCGCGCGCATCGCGGAGCGCTCCGCTTGCGGGGCGAAGACGGTGTCCGGCTCGCGGGTCCGCGCGATCTCGCCGAGGCCACCCCAGAACCCCGTCGCCAGCCCGGCGAGATAGGCCGCGCCCAGGGCCGTCGTTTCAACCTGCGCGGGACGCCGCACCGGCAGCCCGCACAGGTCCGCCTGGAACTGCAGCAGCAGCCCATTTGCCGCGGCGCCGCCGTCCACCCGCAACTCGCGGAGGGCAGCCGCCCCGTCCCGTTCCATCGCGTCCATCACGTCCGTGACTTGGAAGGCGATGCTTTCGAGCGCTGCCCGCGCGATGTGGCCGGCTACCGTCGCCTGGCTCAGCCCGATCACCAGCCCCGTCGCGTGCGGGTCCCAGTAAGGCGCGCCCAGGCCCGTAAACGCCGGCACGAACACCACGCCGCCCGCATCCTCGACCAACGCGGCGAGCTGCTCCACCTGCGCCGAGGAGCCGAAAAAGCGCAGCTTGTCCCGCAGCCACCGCACCACTGCTCCACCCACGAAGACGCTGCCCTCGAGCGCGTACGCGGGCGGCCCGCTGGTGGTGGCGGCGACGGTCGTGATGAGCCTTTCGCGCGACAGGCGGAACTCGCCGCCGATGTGCCGTAGCAGGAAGCACCCAGTCCCAGAGGTGTTCTTCGCCGAGCCCGGCTCCGTACACAGCTGGCCGAAAAGCGCCGCCTGCTGGTCGCCCGCCATGCCGGCCACTTCGATCCCGAGTGTCGAACCTCCCAGCATGGCGCTCGAACCCACGACCTCCGGCAGCACCGCCGCAGGCACCCCGAAGAGGCGGAGAAGCTCCGGGTCCCAGCGATCCGCGACGATGTCGTAAAGCAGCGTGCGGCTCGCGTTGGTGCGGTCGGTTACGTGCAGCCGCCTGCCGGAGAGGTTCCAGACGAGCCAGGTGTCGACCGTGCCGAAGCACAGCCGCCCGGCTTCGGCTCGCGCCCGCGCACCCGCGACGTTGTCCAGGATCCAGCTGAGCTTGGTGGCCGAGAAGTATGGATCCAGCAGCAGCCCCGTTTTGCGCCGGACCTCGTCCTCGACGCCCTCCGCGCGCATGCGCTCGCACACAGCGGCCCCGCGCCGGTCCTGCCACACGATCGCGCTGTACACGGGCTCCCCGGACGCGCGATCCCACACCAGCGTCGTTTCCCGCTGGTTGGCGATGCCCAGCCCCGCGATTTCGCGCGCGTCCACGCCGCGCAGCACCTCTTCGGCGGCTTCGGTCTGCGTGCGCAGGATGGCCCAAGCGTCCTGCTCGACCCAACCTACCTGCGGGTACAGCTGCGGCAACTCGCGTTGGGCGAAGGCGGCGACCAGCCCGTCCCGCTCGAACAGAAGCGCGCGGGAGCTTGTCGTGCCCTGATCGAGCGCCAGGACGTACCGCTTCATCCACGCCGCTCCCTCTCGGGCGCGAACTGGACCTTGTCCACGTAGCACCAGCCCCAAGCCTCGCCCGGCTCGGCCGAGCGCATCACCGGGTGGTAGGTAGACCCGTAGTGCGCGGCCGCGTGCTTGTTCTTGGAGCTGTCACAGCAGCCCACGTGCCCGCAGACAAGGCACATGCGCAGATGCACCCAGGCGTCGCCGCTCTGAAGGCACTCCGCGCAGCCCTCGGTGTGCGGGGCTACATCGCGGACCTGGTTGAGATGGGAACAGGCATCCATGGCTTTTCTCCCTCTTCGTCCGACCTTTCGGGCGTCTGCGCGTGCAGTCGCAGGAGTCGCGGAAACAGCCCCGGAGTACGTCGCAGCAGCTGCATCGAGGCCCAGGTGAGCGCCGGATGCGCGCCCATCGCGAGCAGCGCCCGCCCCATTCGGCGGGGCACACGCATCAGGCTTCGGTGCGCCCGCGCGTAGCCGCTCAGCTCTCCTGAAGCG
>CAXTTW010000282.1:0-4019 GCA_964247255.1 uncultured Acidobacteriaceae bacterium | reverse complement strand
CGCGAAGGCGGCCGGACCGTGGGCGCGGGGACGATCTCGGAGATCCTGAACTAGGGACCGGCCGTCCCTGGCAAGGCGCTTCGCGGCGCGTGCATCACGAGAGCGAGGGGGAGCGGGGTTCCGCATCCCCCTCGCAGCTAGAAAGCAGATCAGGCAATGGTAGGACAAAGAATTCGCATCCGGCTGAAGGCGTATGACTACCGGGTGCTCGATACATCCACGGGCGAGATTGTCGACACGGCCAAGCGCACGGGCGCGCAGGTCGCCGGGCCAATTCCGCTGCCCACGGTGAAGAACAAGTACTGCGTGCTGCGCTCCCCCCACGTCGACAAAAAGTCGCGCGAGGCGTTCGAGATTCGGACCCATAAGCGGCTGATCGACATCCTCGAGCCAACCCAGCAGACGGTAGACGCCTTGATGAAGCTCGACCTGCCCGCGGGCGTGGACGTCGAGATCAAGGCTTTCGAGAAGTAACGGGTTACCCCGGCAGTGCGGGCAGCCCGAGGGCGCGCATGATGAGGAAGGGAAGCATATGGCGGTTACCGGAATTTTAGGCAAGAAGATCGGCATGACCCAGGTCTTCGACGAACAGGGCAACGTCCACCCGATCACGGTGCTGCAGGCGGGTCCGTGCGTCGTGACGCAGTTGAAGACCGTCCTCAAGGATGGGTATGACGCGGCGCAGATCGGCCTGGTCGAGTTTGTCAAGGCCTCCAAGCTGACCAAGCCGCAGCAGGGCCATTTCGCGAAGAACAACGTCGCGCCGGTACGGTTGATCAAGGAAGTGGGCCTCGAAGCCGTGAAGCCGGTTGCCGAAGGCGAGGAGCCCGAGGTCGGCGTCAGGGCCGGCGACCGGGTGCTGGTCGACATCTTCGCCGACCAGAAATATGTCGATGTTGTGGGTACGAGCAAGGGGCGCGGCTTCGCGGGCGTCGTGCGCCGGCACAACTTCGGCGGCGGCCCCAAGTCGCACGGGCATATGTTTCAGGTGCAGGGTTCAATCGGCGCGTCTTCCTTTCCGTCGCGCGTCTTTCCGGGCCAACGCATGCCGGGCCACTATGGAACGGACCGGACCACGGTGCGCAACCTGCGGATTCGCGGGATCGACCTCGAGGAGAACCTGATCATGGTCGAAGGGGCGGTGCCGGGTCACAAGGACGCGACGGTGCTGATCACCAAGCCGAAGGCTCCGCCGCGCGAGCGCCGCGGCTTCGCGGGTTCGGGCACGGTCGATCCGCTCAAGGCATCGAAGAAGGCTTCGGCGAAGAAGAAGTAAAGAAGTGAAGTAAGCACTGGCCTGACCGGCCAACCGCGCTGTATGGCGCAGGAATGATGGGATTCAGATGGCACTGATCGACGTACACAATCTCAAGGGTGAAGCGGTCGGCACGCTCGAGCTGGCGGACGAAATTTTCGCGCCCGGCTCGGTGAACGAGGGCCTGCTGTGGGAAGCGGTCAAGCACTTCCGCGCCGCCATGCGCCAGGGCACCGCAGCCACCAAGAATCGCAAGCTGGTGTCGGGCTCCGGCAAGAAGCTGTGGAAGCAAAAGGGCACGGGCCGGGCGCGCGTGGGTTCGGTGCGGTCCCCGCTCTGGCGGCACGGCGGCACCGTGCACGGGCCGCAGCCCCGGTCCTACGACTATGCGTTCCCGCGCAAGAAGGTGCTCGGCGCGCTACGCTCGGCGCTCGCGGCCAAGCACGCCGAGGGCAAGCTGACCGTGGTCGACACGCTCGAGCTGGCCGAACCGAAGACGAAGCTCTACCGGCAGGCGCTCGACACGCTCGACGCCAAGCGGACGGTGCTGCTGGTCGAGTCGGGCCAGGCGCTCGCACCCAACACGATCCTGGGCGCGCGCAACCTCGACAAAGTCGAACTGCTGCTGTCAACCGAGGTCCACGCTTACGATCTGCTGCGCCACGACCGGGCGGTGTTTTCCCGCTCGGCGATCGAAACGCTCCAGGACTCGCTCAAGAAGACCGTCTCCAAGCGCCGCCTCGCCGCGGTGGAAAGGGCAAGGGTATAACCGATGCCGACCCTCTATACAACGCTGCGCAGGCCCGTGATCACCGAAAAAGGCCTGCAGGTGAAGGAAGCCGAGTCCACGCTGGTCTTCGAGGTGACGAAGGAAGCGACGAAGACCGAGGTCAAGCAGGCGGTCGAAGCTCTGTTCAAGGTGAAGGTCGCGGGGGTTCGCACGGCCAATTACCTGGGCAAGGAGCGGCGGCGCGGGAAGTTCAGCGGCTACCGGCCCGATTGGAAAAAGGCGTACGTGAAGCTTTTGCCGGGCGAAAAGATGCCGGAGTACGTCGACAGCCTGTAAGCGCCACCTGAACCGGAAACGAGAGAGTAAGCGATGCCTATCAAAACCTACCGGCCCCTGACCCCGACGCTGCGGTTCAAGACGACGCTGGTCAACGACGACATCACCACCGACACGCCGTACAAGCCGTTGGTCGTGGTGAAGCAGCGCACCGGCGGCCGCCGGAACGCGGGCGACCTGACGATCCGCCACCAGGGCGGCGGCCACAAAAAGATGCTGCGCCTGATTGACTTCAAGCGGGAAAAGTACGGCATCCCCGGCAAGGTCGCGACGATCGAGTACGACCCCAACCGGTCCAGCCGGATCGCGCTGATCGCCTACGCGGACGGGGAAAAGCGCTACATCCTCCAGCCGGTCGGCTTGAAGGTCGGCCAGTCGATCATGAGTGGGCCGGAAGCGGACATCCTGGTCGGCAATGCGCTGCCGCTCAAGAACATTCCATCGGGAACAACGGTGCACAACGTCGAGCTGCGGCCTGGCAAGGGCGCGCAGATGGTGCGCTCGGCCGGTGCTTCGGCGCAGCTGGTGGCCAAGGAAGGCGAGTATGCGCTGCTGAAGCTGCCCTCGGGCGAAACCCGGCGGGTGCTGGTCGAGTGCATGGCGACGATCGGCCAGGTGGGCAACACCGACCACGAGAATGTCACGATCGGCAAAGCCGGGCGCAACCGGTGGAAGGGCATTCGCCCGGCGAACCGGGGCGTGTCGATGAACCCGGTCGACCACCCGCACGGCGGCGGCGAAGGCAAGACCTCCGGCGGACGCCATCCGGTCACGCCGTGGGGCCAGCCGACCCGCGGGTACAAGACCCGCAACAACAAACGAACGGACGTGTTCATCGTCAACCGGCGCAAGAAATAGGCTCCGCGCGGACGGCGATCCGCCTCGCGTAACCGCGCGGCCGGCGCCAGTAAAGATTGGTTGTCAGGTGCCGGAAGGTACCGGTGAGGAAACGAAATGGCACGCAGCACGAAAAAGGGCCCGTTCATCGATGGGCATCTGATGGTTAAGGTGGAAGCGATGAACCAGGCGAACGACCGCAAGGTCATCAAGACCTGGTCGCGCCGGTCCACGATCTTTCCCGAGTTCGTCGGGCACACGATCGCGGTGCACAATGGCAAAAAGTTCATCCCGGTTTATGTGACCGAAAACATGGTCGGCCACAAGCTCGGGGAGTTTTCTGCAACTCGAACCTTCAAGGGCCACACGGCCAAGAGCAACGAAGCAGCGGCCAAGGCGCGCTAGGCGGATCCGATGAAGACGACACAGCTGGATACACGGGAGTTCCGGGCCGAGGCGCGGTTTCAGCGGGTGAGCCCGCAAAAGGCGCGGCTGGTGCTCGATCTGATCAAGGGCCTGCCGATCGAGCAGGCGCTCAACACGATCATGTTCACGAAGAAAGGCGTCGCGCCGCTGATTGAAAAGGTGCTGCGCTCGGCGCTCCAGAACGCAAACTACCTGAGCGATGAACGCGGGCTGGGAGTCGACGTGGACCAGCTCTACGTGAAGACTGCGGTGGCGAACGACGGGCCGCGCATGAAGCGGATCCGCCCCGCGCCGATGGGCCGGGCGTTTCGCTACCAGCGGCGCATGGCGCATATCGCGATCGGGCTGGCTGAGGTAGGGGAGAACGCGGGCGTCGGCGGCGCGGAGCCGGGCGAGGAAAAGCGGGTGCGCGGGGGCAAGTCGACGACCCAGCGG
>CAXTTW010000281.1:0-4020 GCA_964247255.1 uncultured Acidobacteriaceae bacterium | reverse complement strand
CGCGCGGGCTCGGCCACATACAGGGTGCGGCCCAGGTTCACCTGGCGGGTGCTCAGGTGGTTCCATCGTTCGAGCTCGGCAACCGACACGTTGAATTGGTCGGCAATGTTGATCAGCGTATCGCCCCGGCGGACGCGGTAGGTGGCGGCACGCGCGCCACTCGCGGAGGCGGTCGCGACGGGCGCGGGCGAAACGGGAATGACAAGCGAGCGCACCCCGGCCAGAGAGGCCCCTTCGCCCAGCTGGTTGGTGAAGGCGATCTCCTGCGCGCCGGCATGAAACTGCCGCGCGACCGAGTCGAGAGTTTCGCCGGGCACGAGCGTATGGAAGCGCCAGGTGGCCCGCTTGGCTTCGGGGATCTCCGCGATGCGCTGCTCGAAAATGGAGGTCGAGCCCGAGGGGATGCGCAGCTCATAGTTTTGGTCGGGCGGGGTGCGCCCGCGCAGAAGGCTTGGGTTCAGCTCCTGGATGTAGGCGAGCGTGCTGCCGGTAATGTCGGCGACCAGGGGCAGCCCGATGGAGGAGTGGGTCACGACGGTGTCGGGCTCGACCGCGGCATCGGGGACGATTTTGTCGAGGCCGTACTGTTTGGGGTTCTTCGCCATGATGGCGACGGCCAGGATGATGGGAACGTAGTTCTTGGTCTCCTGCGGCAGGTTGTTGCGGCGGTAAAGCTCCCAAAAGTCGGCGTAGCCGGTGCGCTGCACGGCTCGCTGAATGTTGCCGGTGCCCCAATCGTAGGAGGCCATGGCCAGGTACCAGTCGCCCAGCTGGGCGTAGGTCTTCTTGATGTCGCGTGCGTAGGCGCGGGTGGCTTTTTCGGGGTCGAAGCGCTCGTCGAACCAGCCCGTGCGCTCCAGGCCGTAGCCGCCGAACGGCATGAACTGCCACATGCCCGCGGCCCCCGATTTGCGGTTGACCGCTTGCGGCCGAAAGCCCGACTCCGCGACGGCCTGGTACAGCAGATCCTGCGGGACGCCCTCCTCCTTGAGCACGCGCTGGATCATCGCCTTGTACTTGCCCGCGCGCTGGAGCGAGGCGACGATGGTGCCCCGGCCCTGGCCCGTGGTCGAGAAGAAGTTGATGTAGCTGGCGACGTAGTCGTTGATGACCAGCGGCAGGTCGGATTGCGTGGTCTGGAGCTCGGCTTGGGCCTGGGCCTTGATGGTCGGGTCCACGGCGAAGGTCACGTCATTGGCCACGTCGACTGGGGCATCACCCTTTTGCGCCTGGGCGGGCGAGGCTTCACGCAGGGCGTCGAGCTGGAAGGCGTCGATCGAGTCGACCACCCGGTCGAGTTCGGCGGAGAGCGCGGGGGTGTTCTTGATGTCCGCGCCGGACTGGAGCAGGGTGTCCACGGCGCGGTCGAACTCCGTGCGGGCTTTGTCCGGGTCGCCGGCTTCGGCGGCGGCAAGGCCCGCAGCATAGGCCTGCTCCGCGGCGGTGATCAGGAGGGCGTCGCGCGCGTTATTGGCGCGGGGCACCACGGCGGCGGTTTGGGCCGCGGCCTGGGCTTCGGCGAGCGTGGGGGCCAGCAGAGACGCGGCGAGCAGAAGGGCCGTGGCGGCTCGGAATGGAAGGGGTCTGCGCATCGGCCGGGATGTTCCGGGTTTCATTGTAGAGGGTGGCGCGGGCTCCCGGAGCCCCGGAACCCGAATGGTAGACTCGACCTGTACAGCCCCTCCATGAACACATCCCTGATCCGCAATTTCGCGATTATCGCGCATATCGACCATGGCAAAAGCACGCTCTCGGACCGTTTGCTGGAGCTGACCGGCTCGCTGACGGCGCGCGAGATGCAGGCGCAGGTGCTGGATGCGATGGACCTGGAGCGGGAGCGCGGCATCACGATCAAGGCGCACTCGGTGCGGATGATGTACCCGGCCAAGGACGGCAAAACGTACCAGCTGAACCTGATCGACACGCCCGGGCACGTGGACTTTTCGTATGAGGTGTCGCGGTCGCTGGCCAGCTGCGAGGGCGCGCTGCTGGTGGTCGATGCCTCGCAGGGCGTGGAAGCACAAACGCTCGCAAACGCGTATCTCGCGATCTCGAACGGGCTCGAAATCATCCCGGTGATCAATAAGATCGACCTGCCCTCGGCTGACGTGGTGCGGACGCAGGAGATGATCGAGCAGACCGTGGGTTTGGACGCGACCGATGCGCTCGCGGTCAGCGCGAAGACCGGGCTGGGCGTGCCGGACATCCTGGAAGCGGTGGTGAATCGCTTGCCGCCGCCGGTCGGCGACATCGATGCGCCTTTGCAGGCACTGATCTTCGACTCCTGGTTCGATGCGTACCGGGGCGTGATCGTGCTGGCGCGCGTCATCCACGGCCGGCTCAAGAAAGGCGCGCGCATCCGGCTCATGTCGAACGGGCGCGAGTTCGACGTGGAGTCGCTCGGCGTGCTCACGCCCAAGCCGGTCGAGATCGCGGAGCTGTCGGCGGGCGAGGTCGGCTTCTTCGTCGCGACGATCAAGAACGTCGCCGACACCAAGATCGGGGACACGATCACCGAGGTCGGCAGGCCCGCGGCGTCGGCGCTGCCGGGCTTCGAAGACATCAAGTCCATGGTCTTCGCGGGCATCTACACGGTCGACTCGCATGAACACACCTTGCTGCGCGACGCGCTCGAGAAGCTGCGGCTGAACGATGCCTCTTTCTCGATCGAGCCCGAAAGCTCGGCCGCGCTGGGCTTCGGGTTCCGCTGCGGCTTCCTTGGCCTCCTGCACATGGAAATCATCCAGGAGCGGCTGGAGCGCGAGTTCGACCTGGACCTGATTACCACCGCCCCCAGTGTGCGCTACCAAATCACCCTGACGGACGGCAAAGTGATCGAGGTGGACAATCCCTCGCGGTGGCCGGACCCGAGCGAGATCGAGCAGATCGAGGAGCCGGTGATCACGGCGACGATCCTCACGAACGAGGAGTACGTCGGGGGTATCCTCAAGCTGGTCGAGGAAAAGCGCGGCCGCCAGCAGAACTTCGAGTACGTTTCGGCGACCCGGGTCAAGCTCACCTACGAGCTGCCGCTCAACGAGATCGTGCTCGACTTCTACGACCGGCTCAAGAGTGTCTCGCGCGGGTATGCGTCGCTCGATTACGTGCTGGCCGGAATGTGGACCTCGCCGATGTCGAAGCTGGACATCCTGGTCTCCGGTGAGCCGGTCGATGCGCTCTCGATCATCGTGCACCGGGATTTCGCGTATGACCGGGGGCGCGCGCTGGTTTCCAAGATGCGCGAGCTGATTCCGCGGCAGATGTTCGAGGTGGCGATCCAGGCGGCGATCGGCGCGAAGATCGTGGCGCGCGAGACTGTCTCGGCGATCAAGAAGAACGTGCTGGCCAAGTGCTACGGCGGCGACATCTCCCGCAAGCGCAAGCTGCTCGACAAGCAGAAGGAAGGCAAGAAGCGCATGAAGCGGATCGGCAAGGTTGACATTCCGCAGGAGGCGTTCCTGGCCGTGCTGAAGGTGGGCGAGGACAACGCGCGGTAAGGTTCTGTGAGCAGGTACATAACTCCTGAGAGGGTGCCCTGATCCAAGAGCGCGTAAACCACGGGTCATCTGGGCGGGCGAAGCGAGGGAGGACCTGCTCTAGATCCTCGAAAGACCTTCACTTCGCTCGGGACGACCGGGTTCTGCTGTCCTCAAAGCGACAGCGCCTTTCAAGTCTCTTTTTAGGGATCACTTCCGGTGCCGAAGTGGTTACCGAATATACCGAGATTGTGGGAAACTCGCTTGCTTTGATCTCGCGAAGCGGGTGCGTGTTTTTCGCCGAGCAAACTTCGCGCACCTTTGCTTCGCTCCGTAAATACAGGCTGTTCAGCGGTTTGCATGGGCACCCCATGAGGTGGCGACGCACGGGGCGGCGTCATTCATGCGGTGTTCATGCTATCTTTTGCACAAAGTATTCCACAGGGTGGTAATCGTGACCCGGCATCAGGTGGAAAGGGAAAGGCCCCGGATGCGATCTCCGAGGCCTCCTGTTCCCAAAAGACTCAGGCGTAATCAGTGGGAG
>CAXTTW010000280.1:0-4061 GCA_964247255.1 uncultured Acidobacteriaceae bacterium | reverse complement strand
GGGTGGGGTGGGGGGCCGAAGTTTTCGACGCGATCGCGATGTTGGCCCCGTCGCTCGCCGCCCGGAGGGCGATCGCGAGACCGATGCCCCGCGACGCGCCCGTGATGAAGAGCGTCTTGTCCCTCAGAGTGCGGGGCATGGAGCGAGCACTACTTTTCGACTTCCACGCCGCGCCAGAACGCGACATGATTCTTGATGTTGTGCGCGGCGGGCTTCGGGTCGGGGTAGTACCAGGCCGCGTCGGGGTTGTCCTGGCCGTCGATCAGCAGCGAATAGTAGCGGGCCTGACCTTTCCAGGGGCAGGTCGAGGTGGTCGAGCTCGGGCGGAAGTATTCGCGCTTGAGCGCGGCCTCCGGGAAGTACACGTTGCCTTCCACCGACTCGAATTGATCGCTTTCCGCGATAACTTTTCCGTTCCAGATTGCACGTGGCATCGTCAGGTCTCCTGTTTGAAACGTAGCAGATGCGGGCCGGCTACACGGCGGTTTGCTAAAGGTATAAGGGTCCAGGCCGCCGCGAGCGTGGCTTTTCCGGCTGGAAAAGCCGATCGTAATGATCCGGCGCTTCGCGGCATCAGGGAACCGCTTAGACGGCGACGGCTTCGCGGGCCTCGAGCTCGGGCGCGGGCGGGGCGGTTGGCATGGGCGCGTCACCGATGCGCTCGGTAAAGGTACACACAACCACTTCAGCCGGCTCCTCGGGTGCGCCTTTCTTGCCGCGCGCGGGCTTCTTTTTCGTCTCCGCGGCCCCCTTCTTGGGGTTATTCGGGCAAATCAGGTACACGCCGGACTTGAGCGTCTTCTCCATCAGGTAGGGGCTGTCGCAGTCCGGACAGTGCTGGTCCACCGGCCTGTGGTTCGCGGTGAAGTCGCACTTCGGATAGTTGGTACAGGAGTAGAACATTGTCCCGAAACGGGATTTCTTCTGCGCGATCTCCCCGGTGGCGCAGCGCGGGCAGTGCATGCCGATGGTGTCCTGCTTGATGTACTTGCATTTGGGGTACGCGGAGCAGGAGGTGAACTCCCCGTACTGGCCCGAGCGCAGGACCAGGTGCGAATCGCACCGCGGGCAGTGCTCCTCGAGCGGCACGGCGGGCTTTTGCTGCTGCTTCGAGGTCAGGCGGCGCACCGTCTTGCAGGGCGGGTCCGCGTTGTAGCCGGTGCAGGCCATGAACGGTCCGAACCGCCCGCTGCGCAGCACCATGGCCCGCCCGCAGGCCTCGCAGAACTCCTCTTTGTCTTCCGCGTCCTCGTCCGATACGTTCAGATTCGGCTTGGTGTCGTAGTTCTCCTTGGTAAAGGTGCAGCTGCCCTTCACTTTCTTGTTGTAGGCGCTGCAGGCGTAAAAGGTTCCAAACTTGCCCCACTTCATCACCAGAGGCGAGCCGCAATTGTCGCAACTCTGGTCGGTCGGGATCTCCATCCGCTTCAGGTCTTCCATGTGCTCGCTGGCATGGGTCAGCTCCTGCTTCAGGTGGGCGTAGAAGCCTTTCAGCAGCGAGGTCCATACCTCCTTGCCGTCCTCGATGTCGTCGAGCTCGGTTTCGAGCCGGGCGGTGTACTGCGTATCGAAGATGTACGGGAAGTTTTTGACGAGCAGGTCAGCGACGACGGTGCCGATTTCGGTCGGGATAAAGCCGCCGGACTTCTTCCCTCCGGCCTTCTGAACGTATTCGCGCTCCTGGATGGTGTTGATGATGGCCGCATAAGTCGAGGGCCGGCCGATGCCGCGCTCCTCGAGCACCTTGACCAGCGAGGCCTCGGAGTAGCGGGCCGGGGGTTCGGTGAACTTCCGCACGCCGTCGACCGGCCGGCGCACCTTGAGCGCGGTTTCCGCCTCCTCGGCAAACTCCGGCAGAGACACCTTCAGCATCTCGGCCGTGGCGGCTTCATCCAGCTCCTGGTCCTCGGCGCGAGCTTCAATCCGGGCCTTCTTCACCTCATACTGGCGGCGGGCCTCCGCGCGTCGAGCCTCAGCCTGCTTCGCGGCCATCGCTTCCAGGGCCGCGGGCGAGGCTAGCCGCAAGGTCTGCCCCTCTTCGAGCGAGGGCAGTTTTTGCTCCTCGTCCCCGTCTTCGGCGTCCTCGTACACCTTCAGGAAGCCTTCGAATTTGAGAATCGACCCGCTCAGGCGGAAGTTGTAGGTCCGGTCGCCTTTCGCATCGATCTCGACCGTGGTCACGTCAAAGACCGCGGGGGTCATCTGCGAGGCGATGAACCGCTGCCAGATGAGCCGGTACAGCCGCAGCTCGGCGTCGCTCAGGTAGGCGCGCAGCGAGTCCGGGTGCATCTCCGGATGCGTGGGGCGAATGGCCTCGTGTGCGTCCTGCGCATCCTTCTTCGATTTGAAGGTGTTGGGCGTCTCGGGCAGGTACTGGGGGCCAAGCCGCTCCCCGATCCAGGCACGAGTCTCTGCAACCGCATCCGGGGAGACACGGGTGGAGTCGGTACGCATGTAGGTGATCAAGCCGATCGTATTGGCCTGGCCATCTCCGTCCTTGCCGATCTCCACTCCTTCGTAGAGCCGCTGCGCCAGACCCATGGTCTGCTTCACGCCGAAGCCGAGCTTGCCGGCGGCGTCCTGCTGCAGCTTGCTCGTGGTGAAGGGTGCGGGCGCATTGCGGCGGCGCTCCTTCCGCTCGACCGAGCGCACGGTCCAGACCGCTTCCATCGCGCCCTCGATCACCGCGCGGGCTTCCGCGCCGTTCGCGACGGCGGGCTGGCCCACTGTTTCGACCGCGGCGCGCTTCCCGTCAATGGCCGCCAGGCGCGCGGTAAACAGGGTTCCGGCCGCGCCGGGCGCTTCGAGGATCGCATCGATCGGCCAGTACTCGACCGGTTGGAAGGCCTTAATCTCGCTTTCGCGCTCGACGATAAGCCGCACGGCGACGGTCTGAACTCGCCCCGCGGAGAGCCCCCGGCGGACTTTGTCCCACAAAAGCGGAGAGATTTGGTAACCGACGATGCGGTCCAGGACGCGGCGCGTCTGCTGCGCGTCCACCAGGTTGGTGTCCACCTTGCGGGCCCGCTCGAAAGCGGCCTTGACGGCCTTGGGCGTGATCTCGTTGAAGGTGACGCGGCTGATCTTGTTCGCCGCGACGGGCCCGAGAATCGTCTGCAGGTGCGCGGCGATCGCCTCGCCTTCGCGGTCCGGGTCGGGGGCCAGATACACGTGGTCTGCCTTGCCGGCGAGCTTGCGCAGGTGGTCGACGACCTTCTCCTTACCGGGGATCACTTCGAGCTCGGGGTCGAACGAACCGCTCGCGAGGTCGACGCCGATGCGGCTCTTGGGCAGGTCCATGATGTGGCCGACCGAGGCTTCGACGACGTAGTCGCTGCCGAGATATTTGTTGATCGTCTTGGCCTTTGCCGGCGACTCGACGATCACGAGAGACTTGCTCATTCTGGGGGTCCTTCTTCTGCGCCGCGCGACGGACGGCCGCTGCGACGAAACATGATGGAAGCTACCATGAGCCCGCGCGGGTGGCTAGGGGGCGCGCTTCCTTCGCTCCCATAAGGATGCGGTCTCCGTTAAAAGGTCGCTGTGCCAACGGAGACGCTTGTACCGCCAAGGCGGTTCCGAGTCCATCGAGACCGGAGGAGCACAGCTGGACGCGGCGTTTCCGTCAAGAAAAGCCGCACAGAAACAAATCTGCAAAGGCCACAGTCACTCGGACTTGCCCTAAAAGCACCGCACATACTGCTTGCCCGGCATCTGCCGGACCTTGCCGTTGAGCTCGAGTTCGAACAGGGCGGTGAAGACCTCGGCGGAGGTGAGCTCCCCTTCGAGCATCTCCATCAGTTCATCGAGCTGCACCGCCTCGTCATGGCGTAAGACGGACAGCACGCGTGTTTCGGTAGGCGGCAGTGCAGGATCCTCCGCGAAAAGCCTGGCCGAAGTACCGGGAACCTCGGAATACTCCGGCAGCGTTGCCTCGATCGCGATGCGCACCTGCGAGGGCAGGTCTTCCCACACGTCCTCCCACGTGGCGACCAGCTTAGCCCCTTGCTTGATGAGCGTGTTCGGCCCCCAGGAGTTCTTGTTGGTCACGTTGCCGGGCA
>CAXTTW010000279.1:0-4065 GCA_964247255.1 uncultured Acidobacteriaceae bacterium | reverse complement strand
CGGCTGATCCGGCGCATCCGGACGCAGAGGCGCGGCAGGAAACCGCTCGAGTACACGAGCGGCGGCAACACCCTTGCGATGTACACCTACCTCACCGGCGAGGCGCGCGCCCCGGAGCCGAAAAACCTGAAGGACGGCCCCGGCGTAGAGTACCAGGTGCGCGCGCACTTCGAGTGGAACCAGCACCGGCCCGCGCTGGCCGGGGACCGCAACGCAGCCAAGCACGAGGCTATGGCCCGACGCAGCCTGGACCGAGGCGGACGGCAGGACATCTTCCTGGGCACCCGCGATTGCCAGGGCTACGTCGCTCCCTGCGTCTTCGGCGAGGGGCGGGGCGACTACGACGGCGACGGCGCGCTCGACTACGCGCTGATGCTGCACAGCTTCGACTACCCGGACGAAACCGGCGCGGGCCGCCTGGCGACAAACTTCTGGCGGCCCCGGCTGGAAAACGGCATCCTGCGCTTCCCGCGCCCGGACGATCCGGGGCTCGTGCGGAAGGACGTCCGCGCGATGCGGCCTAAGGAATTCGGCTTCGGCACTGCCCTCAGGCCGGTCGAGGCGGAAGCGGAGGTGCTTGTATGAGCTGGCTGGCATGTTTGGTGGAAACCTACGATGCCTGCGCGGGGCGCGAGCAGTTCGCGGATGATCCGCTCAGCCCTGCCGATCACGTGGAGCAGCAGGCACACATAGAAATCAACCTTGACGAGCAGGGCGGGTTCCTGCGCGCCTCAGTGGTTCAGAAAGAGCCGACGCTGATTCCAGCGACGGAGCAGTCTGCCGGCCGCACCTCCGGCATTGCCGCCCATCCTTTGTGCGACAAGATTCGCTACGTCGCGGCGGATTATGGCGCGGCGGAAGAGCACGGCTTGTACTTGCGGCAGCTCCGCGCCTGGTGCGAGCACGCTCACGACCCAAAGCTGCTTGCCGTGCTGGCTTATATCGAGGGAGGCTCCATTGTGCGCGATCTGTGCGCTGCCGGTGTGTTGGACGGTGAGGCGGGAGCGCTCAGGACGAGCTGGGACGGGAATGCGCCACCGATCGCGAGGCTGCTGACCCCGGATCCCAAAACGAAGGAGCGCGATCAGGGCAGCGCCCTCGTCCGTTGGCGGGTTGAATCCCGCTTGTGGCCGGACAGCGCTTTATGGAAAGACGAGACACTCCAGCGAGCGTGGTCCTCTTACACGGCCACTCTCGGGGGAAAGCTCGCGCTCTGCTTCCATTCCGGCGAACTTCGGTCGCCCGCGGAAAGCCATCCGAAGCGTCTGCGGCATGGCGGCGATGGAGCCAAGCTGGTTTCGTCCAACGATACAGAAGGTTTCACGTTCCGAGGGCGTTTTACGAAAGCGAGCGATGCCTATGGCTTGAGCTCCGCCGCCACCCAAAAGGCCCACAACGCCTTACGCTGGCTCATCCGGCGGCAGGGGGCCCGGCAAGGCGAGCAGGTCATCGTCGCCTGGGCCGTCGCGGGCGAGCCGACCCCGCCGCTGCTGGTGGATAGTGCGGAGCTCTCTCTGGACGAGGTCGAAGAAATGCAACCGGCAGGGTACGAGGGCGACGCGGGGCAGGCCTTCGCGCTGAGTTTGCGAAGCAAGATCGACGGCTACCGCGCAGAGCTGGGCAGCGCAACCCGCATCGCCGTCATGGCCATTGACTCGGCGACGCCCGGACGGATGGCGGTCCTGTACTACCGCGAGCTCGAAGGGTCGGAGCTTCTGGACAGAATCGAGCGGTGGCACACGCGCATGGCATGGCCGCAGAACTTCGGCAAGCACAAGCGGTTCATCGGCGCACCCGCGCCGCGCGACATCGCCGAAGCCGTTTACGGGCGAAGGGTCGACGAGAAGCTCCGGAAGGCGACCGTGGAGCGGCTGCTGCCCTGCATCGTCGATGGCCTGCCGCTTCCGCGCGATCTTGAAAAGGCGGTGGTCGCGCGCGCCGTCAACCGAGCCGGAATGGAGCATTGGGAGTTTGAACGTGTGCTCGGTATTGCTTGCTCGCTGGTTCGGGGAGCCAACCCAAGGGAGAACTTCACCATGGCACTAGAGAACCGCATCTCGCGCGATTACCTCTATGGACGGCTGCTTGCAATCGCGGACAGCATCGAGGAGATTGCTCTGAAGGTGAGCGGCGAAGGCCGGGAAACTAATGCGGCGCGGCTGATGCAGCGCTTCGCCGACCACCCCTACACCACCTGGCGCACGCTCGCCCTCCAGCTCCGCCCTTACATCGCGCGGCTGCGCGGATCGCGGTATGCGGGCGCGCTTGCCATTCGACAGCGGCTGCTCGACGAGCTGACGAGCAGCTTTCCAACTCTGGAGTCGGGGGAAAGCAGCTTTACCGACAATCGACGTCTGTCGGGCGAGTTCCTGCTGGGCTATCACTGCCAGCGTGAGGCTCTACGCGCAAAAAAGACCACCGAAGATCAACAAGGAGAAGCAAGTGAGCCTGTCCACGAAAATTGATTTCGCCGTGATTCTCCGCGTCAAGAACGCCAACCCGAACGGCGATCCGCTGAACGGCAACCGGCCCCGCACCGACTACAACGGTTTGGGCGAGATCACCGATGTGTGCCTGAAACGCAAGATGCGCGACCGGCTGATCGACGCGAACCAGGCCATCTTCGTGCAGTCGGACGACCGCAAGACGGACAGCGCAAGATCTCTCAAAGAGCGCGCTGAATCTACGGAATACGGATTGGGCCCTAAAGCCTTCAAGTTTGCTAAGTCAAAGAAGGGGAAGAAGGCCGACGCCCTGGCTGCCCAAACGGAAAATCCTGAAGAGGTCGCGCAGAAAGAACACACGGCGAGGCTTGCCTGCGAGAAATGGTTTGACGTGAGGGCGTTCGGCCAGCTGTTTGCCTTTACAGCCGGCAAGGATAGCAAGGAGGCTGGAGGGGGGGACCCAGCTTCGGGGGAAAACGCAGGTTCTGCGGGGGTCTCCATCCCCATACGAGGACCCGTAACGGTGCAGTCTGCCTTCAGTTTGCAGCCGGTCGACGTGACGAGCACGCAAATCACCAAGAGTGTCTCGTCCGAGGGCGATGGCACCAAGCGCGGCCCGGACACCATGGGCATGAAGCACCGAGTCGACAACGCCGTGTACGTATTTTTCGGCAGCATGAACCCGCAGCTGGCCGAGCGGACAGGTTTCAGCGACGAGGATGCCGAAGCGATCAAGGCGGTGCTCCCGAAGCTGTTCGAAAACGACGCCTCCTCCGCCAGGCCCGAAGGCAGCATGGCCGTGCTCAAGGTCTTATGGTGGCGGCACAACAGCCGTGCCGGGCAGTACTCCTCCGCGAGGGTCCACGGCACGTTGGCAGTGCAGCCGAATGGGGAGTACGAGCTGCGCGATCTTGATGGTTTGCGGCCGGAAGAAATCGACGGGTTCTGATCGTGCCTGATCCATTCGAGAGCGACGAAACCCTGCCTTTGAGCGGCCTCCAGCACCTCGCGTTCTGCCCCCGGCAGTGGGCGCTCATCCACGTCGAGCAGCAGTGGCGCGAGAACCGGCTCACCGCCGAGGGCCGTCTGCTGCACGAGCGGGCCGACCTGCCCGGGCAGGCGCGCCGGGAGCAGGTCCGCGCCGTGCGGGGCATGTGGCTCCGCTCGGACCGGCTCCGGCTCACCGGGCGGGCGGATGTGGTCGAGTTCCGGCCTGAGCCGTACCCGGTCGAGTACAAACGAGGCAAGCGCAAGCCGAACGACTGCGACGAGGTGCAGCTGTGCGCGCAGGCGCTGTGCCTTGAAGACATGCTGGGCGTTGAAGTCCCGCGCGGGGCTTTCTTCTACGGCGAGCCGCGCCGGCGTTTGGAGGTCCTGTTTACCCCCGCGCTGCGGGGCCGCACCGAGTCGCTCGCGGCCGAGATGCACCGCTTGTTTAGCGCGGGCACGACCCCGCCGGCCAAGCCGGGCCCGCATTGCCGCGGCTGCTCGCTCGCCGACGTATGCCTGCCCAGCGTGACCGGCGGGGCCGCGGACGCCCGCGCATGGCTCCAGGCGCAGGTGCGAGCGCTGTGAGAAAGCTGCTCAACACCCTGCACGTGACCACGCAGGGCGCCTACGT
>CAXTTW010000278.1:0-4099 GCA_964247255.1 uncultured Acidobacteriaceae bacterium | reverse complement strand
CCTGTCCTTCGAGCGGCGCGCCGAAGGTCCACGCGCCACCCGCGCGCGGCCCCAGCACCCGGCTCGGCAGCCCGGCCAAGCCCATGGCCATACCCACCACGGGCACCTCTGCCGCGCTCTCCGCGACAAACCGCAGCATGGCGAGGTTGTCGGCAAGTCCTTCGGCGGTCGAAACCACCTTGTAGACTGCCGCGCCCGCGGGCCCGCCCAAATCCCGCAGTTTCGCCAGTGTGCCTGCAAGGTCCACCGTCCTCTTGAAGTCGTGGGCGCTCACGACGAGCGCGGTCCCGGTCTCCGCGAGCCCGCGTCCAAAGACGCGCAGGTCCTCCGGCGCGGCTGCCTCCAGGGACTCCAGTTCTAAATCGACCAGCGCGGCCCCGGACGAGGCAGCCCGGAGCAGCAGCGCGCATTGCTCCCCGACCGAACCCTTGAATGCGCCGCCCCCGGCCTGCCTGCGGCAGGTCGCCAGCACGGTGGCCCCGGGATGGCGGGTGTGAAAGTCGAGCAGGACAGCCGGCCCCAGATGCGGCTCTCCAAGCGCATCGAGCCGAAACTCCAGGAAGGAACTCCGCTCTACTTCCTCGGTTGCGAGGCGAAGCAGGCTTTCCGGCTCCCTGGCCATGAGCGCGGTACAGACCGTCCGGGGAAGCTGGGAAGGGAGGCTCACGGCAGAGGGCAGAGCAGTGGAATCGCTTTCTCGCGTGGACTCGCGCACCCTGATGCTAGCCGGAAGCCGCCGGGGAGTAAACCGCCTGCGAGTCAATGGCTTCAAGACTTGGGCTGCATCTCAGGGTCGAAGGAGACGGCATGGCGGAAGGAACGGCTTTTTACACCGAGGAACGAACCTTTTGGCACTCGACGGGGGTGCAGGCCCTGTTCTTTCCGGTCGGTGAGTGGGTGGAACCGCCGGAGGGAACCTATGGGGCGGATACGCCGGCATCGAAGCGGCGCTTTCTCAACCTGCTGCATGTTTCCGGACTGGCGGATTCGCTCCTGCTTCCCAGGGCACGGGCGGCGGGCTACGAAGATCTGGCGCGGGTGCACACGCGGAAGTATCTCGACGAGTTCAAGCGGGTGAGCGACGCGGGCGGCGGGGATCTCGGCTCGCTGGCACCCTTCGGCAAGGGCGGCTTCGAGATCGCGGCGGTTTCGGCGGGCCTGGCGGTGGCTGCCGTCGCAGATGTCGCGGCGGGCAAAGTCCGGAACGGGTATGCGCTTTGCCGTCCCTCGGGGCACCACTGCGGGCCGGATACACCGATGGCGTTTACGCTGCTCGCCAACATCGCGATCGCGGTCGAGGCGGCACGGGCGAGCCATGGAGTAGGGCGCGTTGCCGTGGTGGACTGGGATGTGCATCACGGAAACGGAACGCAGCTCATCTACCTCCACGACCCCGATACGTTGACGATTTCGCTCCATCAGGACCGTTGTCTGGCTCCGGGCCAACTGCTGGAAGCGAGTCAGCCGGGCGCTCGCGGGGCGGGGGCCAACCTGAATGTGCCTTTGCCGCCGGGAAGCGGGCATGTGGCTTATCTCCATGCGATGGAGCGGGTGGTAATGCCGGCGCTGCGGGCTTTCAAGCCGGAGTTGATCGTGGTGGCGAGCGGGCTCGACGCGAACGCGGTGGACCCGCTGGCCAGGATGCTGCTGCACTCGGATTCTTTCAGGTTGATGACGCGCATGGTAATGGAGGCGGCAGAGGAGTTATGTGGAAGCAGGGTTGCGATGGTGCACGAGGGCGGGTACGCGGAGGCCTATGTGCCGTTCTGCGGGCTCGCGATCATGGAGGAATTAGCGGGGCGGAGGAGTGCCGCCGCAGACCCGGCGCTGGAGATTTTCAAGGGTTGGCAGCCGGACGACCGATTCAATAAGTTCGCGGGGGCGGTGGTGGAGGAGATCGCCTCGGGCTTCGGCTTGTGAGGCAGAAACGGTCCGCCCGCGCACCCGCATGCGGTCTAATAAGGAACATGGAACCGACCGTCGAGCTTTCCCCTTCGCCCGAGCAGCAGATGCACCCCTGGACCATTCCGACCCCCGAAGCTCTGGAAGCCTGGGTCCGCGGCGCGCTCCGCCGCCACATGATGTTGGTCGCCGACGTGAGCGCCGAGGGCGCCCCGCGCACCACCGAAACCGCCCTGCGCCACTACGACGATGCCGTCGCGATCCTTAGCGCGACCGGCTCCCAGCTTGGACTGCTGAACAGCGTGCACCCCGACCGCGACGTGCGCGACGCGGCCCAGGCGCAGATCCAGAACGTCGCGCAGGCGGGCGTGGCCCTCGGCCTCAACCGCGAGGTGTATGCCGCCCTGAGCGAGATTTCGCTCGCCGATGCCGACCCCGCGACCCGGCATTACCTAGAGCGCACTCTGTTGGGCTACCGCCTGGCTGGCGTGGATCGCGACGACGCGACTCGCGACAAGTTGCGCGCGCTCCAGGAGCGGGCTACCGTGCTGGCCCTGAGCTTCGGCCGCAACGTGCAGGAAAGCGTCGGCACCGTCACGGTGGAGGATGCGGGCGAGCTTGCCGGTCTGCCCGAGGACTATCGCGCGAGCCACACCCCGGACGAGAACGGCAAGATCGTTCTGACTACCGCCTTCCCCGACTACCTGCCGGTAATGACCTTTGCGGAGAACGCCGGGCTGCGCTACCGCATGTTCCTGGCTTATCAGACCCGAGCCTACCCGCAAAACGTTCCCGTGCTCCAGGAATTGCTGGCGATCCGCCGCGAGATCGCGGTGCTGCTCGGCTTCCCGACCTGGGCCGACCTGGCGACCGCCGACCAGATGATGGAGTCGTCCGCGAACATGCAGGCGTTTATCGACGAACTGGACCGGGCCACCCGCGACGGGGCGGAACGCGAATACGCGGCGGTGCTGGCTTTTGCCCGCGCGCACGGTCTCGCTAAGGGCGGCAATATCGACGCGGCGAGCCGCGGGTTCTGGCTCGAACAGTACCGCCGGGCGGAGTTCCACTTCGACTCCCAGGACGTCCGGCCTTACTTCCCCTACGCCGCGGTCCAGGCCGGGGTTTTGTCGCTGGTCGAGGAGCTGTTTCGCGTCCGGTTCGCGCCCGTCGAGGACGCCGATGTGTGGCACGAGGATGTGACCACCTGGGATGTCTTCGACGCGCGAGACGCGGGGCTGCACCTGGGCCGGTTCTACCTGGACATGCACCCGCGCGAGGGCAAGGACAAGTGGTTCTCGGCCGCCCCGCTCATCCCCGGGGTACGCGGGGTGCGCGCTCCCGAGGCTGCTCTGATCTGCAACTTCGCCCAGCCGAAGCCCGGCGATCCGGCGCTGCTGCAGCACTCCGACGTGACCACGTTTCTCCATGAGTTCGGCCACCTGATGCACGCCATCCTGGGCGGACAGCAGGCCTGGGCGGGCGTGAGCGGCATCGCCACCGAGGGCGACTTCGTGGAAGTTCCGTCGCAGATGCTGGAGGAGTTCTTCCGCGACCCCCAGCTGCTGGCCCGCTTCGCCCGCCACCACGAGACCGGCGAGCCGATCCCCGCCGAGCTGGTCGAGCGTATGAACAAGGCCGGAGCTTTCGGCCGCGCCGACGCGATCCGGACCCAGCTGTTCTACACCAGCTACTCGCTCGACACACACCGCCTGGACCCCGCGACGCTCGATCTTGAACAACTGCTCAAGGATGATTACCGGCGTTTCCTGCCCTATGAGTGGGTCGACGGCAACCGCCTGTACGCCAGCTTCACCCACCTTACCGGCTACTCGTCGAACTACTACACCTATATGTATGACAAGGTAATCGCGCTCGACTTCTTCCGCGAGTTCGCCGCGAACGACTTGCTCGCCGAAGCCGTCACTGACCGCTACCGCGAGGAGGTCTTGGCCCCGGGCGGCTCCAAGCCCGGTAAGGCGCTGGTTCGCGCCTTTCTGGGCCGCGAGCAAAGCCCGGAAGCCTTTACGGAGTGGCTGGAGGAGGCGATTCCTCGCTAATACCGAGAGCCCGGTTCAGCGGAGTGGGTTCGAGCGCCGCGCCGCGCAGCCACACGATCTCGCCCTGCCACTCGAGCACCGGCCACCCGGCACGGTCGGGCGGGGCGATGCCGAGCCGCTCCAGAACCTCCTTGACC
>CAXTTW010000277.1:0-4107 GCA_964247255.1 uncultured Acidobacteriaceae bacterium | reverse complement strand
GCCGGGGTCAGCCCGTGGGCCGCCAGCTCGTCCTCCGGCAGGTAGACGCGGCCGCGCGCGGCATCCTCGCGCACGTCGCGCAGAATGTTGGTGAGCTGGAAGGCCAGGCCGAGCTCCTCCGCAAGGCGCTCGGCCTCGGTCGAGCTGTACTCGAAGATGCGGATGCACACCAGCCCCACGACCGAGGCGACCAGGTAGCAGTAGCGGCGCAGCGCCGGGAAGTCGGCAAAGGTCGCGTGCGCTTCCGGGTCGAGATCCATCGCGGTGCCTTCGACCAGCTGATCAAGCAGCGCGAGCGGGATGTGGAAGCGCAGGCGAGCGTCGTTGAGCGCGAGGAAAACCGGCTGGCTCTCGGTTCCCCGCTCCGCCGCCTCGTGCCACTCCGCCAGCCAGGCCGCCATGCGCGCCTTACGCTCGGGGATGGGAAGTGTTTCGTCGTCGGCCAGGTCGTCGGCCTGCCGCATAAAAGCGTAGACGGCGCAGATAGCGTCGCGCTTGCGGGCGGGCAGCGCCAGGAAGGCGTAGTAGAAGTTCTTCGCCTCGCGCCGGGCGATCCCGCGACAGGCGCGGTAGGCCTCGGCGACGGTCATCCTCATGGGCGCAGCCCCAAATGTTTCCCCGCGAGCGCACGCAGCAGCAGCGCAGCCTTGCGCGGCTTCGACAACGACGGCCGCGCGCGCAGCACGTCGTAGCCCTGCCGCTCAATCGCTCCCAGGATGGCCAAGCCGCCGCGCGAAAACAGGTCGAGATCGACGGCCAGCTCGCGGTCGACCATACGGACCAGCGGCAGCCCTGCCTTAAACAGCACCCGCGTGTAGCCGACCTCGTAACGCAGCAGCGCGCGCACGGCTTCATTCGCGACAGGCTCGGCCAGCATGGCCTCGGATACCTTGAATCGCGCCATGTCGGCCTGCGGCAGGTACACGCGGCCTTTCGCCAGGTCGATCTGCACGTCCTGCCAAAAGTTCGCCAGCTGCAGCGCGGTGCAGGTCTGGTCCGACAAGCGGAACCGCTCCTCGTCGGAGTACCCCGCGAGCAGCAGCACGATGCGCCCCACCGGGTTGGCCGAGTAGCGGCAGTACGCGAGCAGGTCTTCAATGGAGGCGAACCGCGTCTGCGTCTGGTCCTGTCGGAAGGCAACCAGCAGGTTCGCGAACGGGTCGATCGGCAATTGGGTGCTCTCGACGGTCGCGCGCAGGGCCACGAACACCGGGTGGGTCGCCTCGCCCTTCCAGCAGAGCCGCAGCTGCGCTTCCCACCATTCCAGAAGAGCCAGGGCCTGCGCCGGGTCGTTGACCTCGTCGCCTAAATCGTCTGAAACGCGGCAGTACGCATAGACGGCATGGAAGTGCGGGCGCAGGCGGGCAGGCAAAAAGGCGCTCGCGACGTGGAAGTTTTCATAGTGCGACTCCGTCAAGCGCCGGCACCAGGCAAGCGCCTCGGCGAGCGTGGGCGCGGTCGCGGGCGGGCGATACTCCGCCGGCAGCCCGTCCCAGGCGTTTGCCTCAAGTTGTGTCGTGGTGGTAGCCATGCCCTTATGGAAGGATAACCGTCTTGACCGCACGCTGCCCGCTCCCGTTTTCACCGCGCGCCATCGCTTTGTAGAGCGCGGGCACCTCGGCGAGCGGCGCGCGCCCGGTCAGGAAGCGCCCAGCCTGGAAACGACCCCCGGCGAGCAGCGCAAACGCGCGCCGCACCGTGCGCGGCGTGTGATGGAACGAGGCCCGCAGCGTCAGGCTGGAGTAGTGGAGCAGGTTGGTGTCGAGCGCGACCGACGTGCCGGCGGGCGGCCCGCCGAAAAAGTTGACGGCCCCGCCCTTGCGCGCCATCCCGACCGCCCACTCCCAGGTTTGCGGCACCGCAACCGCTTCGATCGCGACATCCACGCCCCGCGCGTCCTCCGTGAGCGCACGCACCGCGGCGACCGGGCTTCCCTTGCCCAAAACAACCGTTTCCGCCGCGCCCAGCGCCCGCGCGGTCTCGGCCTGGTCCGCGTGCTTCACCACCGCGACCACCCGGCAGCCGGCCAGCGCCGCCGCGTGAATGAACAACAGCCCGATCGGTCCCGCGCCGATGACCGCGACCGTGTCGCCCAGCCGGGCCCCGGTTTCCTCCAGCCCAAGGAGCACACAGGCCAGCGGCTCGGTCAAGGCTGCCTGCTCGAAAAGCGCGCCGTCCGGAAGGCGCAGGGTGTTCTTCGCCGCGATCCGCGCTGGAACAAGCAGGTAATCCGCGTACGCGCCGTTGTTGAACAGCAAGTCGTCGCAGAGATTTTCCTGCGCCGCCCGGCAAAAGAAGCACTCGCCGCACGGGGCGGAGTTGAGCGCGACCACCCGCTCGCCAGCCCGGAACCCCGCCGCGTCCCGTTCGACCACACCCGCCACCTCGTGCCCGAACGGCGCGGGCAGCTGCAGCATGCGCGCATGGTACCCGCGCCGAAACACCTTCAAGTCCGTCCCGCAGGTCAGGGCCGCGCCCACGCGCAGCAGCAGCTCGCCCGGGCCGGGTTCCGGAACGGGCCGCTCCTCAAGCCGTAGGTCCTCCTTGCCGTGCAGCACCGCCGCCTGCATCGTGCTCAATGAAGCTCCGGCGTAAACATGATCTTCATCGAATCGGCGGCCGGGTGCGATGCGAGCTCGATCGCCTCGCGCGCGTCGTGAAGGCCGAACCGGTGCGACACCAGGCCCGTCAGGTCGAACCCGTTCCGGTAGCCCTCGAATACCAGCCGGGCGCCCTCGTCCTGGATGTCGACCGACGCCGAGTACGAGCCCAGCAGCGCTTTCTCGTCCATGCACACCGCAGCCGGGTCGATCGGCGCTTGCCCATGCTGGGTCTGTGCGAACAGCATGACCCGCCCGCCGGGGCGGGCCGCGTCCATCGCCAGGCGGATCAGCGGGTCGCCCGCGACCGCCAGCAGCACCGCATCCGCCCCCCGGCCCTCGCTCGCGGCCTTCAATCGCGCGATCACATCTTCGCTCCTCGCGTCGATGGGATGGCGCAGCCCGAACCGCGCGGCTACGGCGTGGCGTTCGGGGTACAGGTCGGAGGTAAGCACGGTTGCCCCAGTCCGCGCGGCCAGCGCCGCCAGGATGACTCCGATAGGCCCCTGCCCGATGACCAGCACGGTCTCGTCCGGCTGCGGTGCCAGCCCCTGAACGGCTTTTAAACAAGTGTTCACCGGCTCCACGAACGCCGCCTGCTCGAACGGCACGCCCTCCGGGATGCGCACCAGCCCGCGCGCGACAATCCAGTCCATCACGCGTACATAACCCGCGAAACCGCCGCCCGCCGGCTCAAATCCGGCCGTGACGCCCACGCGCTTGTACACCGGGCACTGCGCGTATGTCTTCTTGCGGCAGTAGTAGCAGCGTCCGCAGGGGATGTGGTGGAAAACCATCGCGCGGTCGCCCACGCGCCAGTCAGTCACGCCTTCGCCCACCGCCGCGACCGTCCCGGCGGTCTCGTGCCCGAAGACGCGCGGCGCGGCGTGCGAGCCGGTATGGATCTTCTTCAGGTCGGTTCCGCAGATGCCGCATGCGGCCACGCGCAGCAGCACCTCGCCGGGGCCGATGGTCGGCACGGGAAGCTCTTCGACGCGCACGTCGTCCACGCCCCGGTACACGGCGGCCTGCATCGTTTTGGGCACTGAAGGCGCGCTTGCCATGAGCCTTAGAGTACCAAGCGCGCCCAGGCCAGCTCCCGCGGCAGCGCCTCCGCTAAAGCCTGCGCGGCGTCCTTGCTGTTGCGCCCCAGCGCCGCCAGGGGCCCCCATGTGCCCGGCCGTACGAGTACGTGCGCCAAGAAAGGCAGCATCCGCAGTTGCCCGTTCGGACCGATAAAGCCGTTGAAGTCCGGAAGCTCGTCGTCCACGTTGTCCGATACCGCTCGCACGCACCGAAACCCAAGCCCGTGCGCCCGCGCCAGGCGCCCCACGGCTGCCGCTTCCATGTCGCACAGCACGGCCTCGTATCGGGCGGCGACGGCCGGCTTCTCCGCTCGTCGCGCCACGTGGCCGAGCGTCGCCAACGTCACCCCCGCCCCGTGCGCCGCGGTGGCGAACCGCTCGCCGGTGCGCGCGTCCACCACCTCACCCACCTGGTACACACC
>CAXTTW010000276.1:0-4126 GCA_964247255.1 uncultured Acidobacteriaceae bacterium | reverse complement strand
GCCGACAGCTACTCGCTCCAGACACGCCGGGTGGTCGAGGGCACGCTCGCGGAGCTCGACGCGTCGCACGAAAGCCGGGCCGCGCAGGCCGCCTCGCTCGTCCGGGCCTACCGGCAGCTCGCCGGGCTGCGCGCGACGGTCGACGATGCCTTCGACGGCTTCGACCTCGTCGCCCTGCCCACCAACCGCGTGGGCCCGCGGACGATCGGGGACGAACTCGGGCGGGAAGAGCGGCCTTCACCGATCGAGCCCGAAAACCCCTTCAATGCGCTCGCCTTCAACCTATACGGCATCCCGGCCATGAGCGTGCCGTGCGGCTTCTCAACCGATGGCCTGCCGGTCGGGCTCACCATCGCTGGGCCGCGCTTCTCCGAAAGCAAGGTGCTCGCCCTGGCCGCCGCCTTTGAGCGCGCTACATCCTGGCACACGCGGCGCCCTGCATTGTCCTAAAGAGATGGTGGACGCGGAAGGAATCGAACCTTCAACCTGTCGATTAAGAGTCGAATGCTCTGCCAGTTGAGCTACGCGTCCGGGTGGGTGCGCGAATCGAGCCGGACAGTTCTCCAGCGACTCACAAGATCGAAATTATCACATCGTGCCGCGGAAGGCCGAGGGCAGGGCCGCGGGCAGCTCCCGCATATGGGCCAGCACCCGCTCCGCACCCGCCGCCATCAGCCGCTCTCCGTGATCCGGGGTGCAGTGGCTGCCGCCGGTAAAGCCCCACACCCGCATGCCCGCCGCGCGGGCCGCGCGCACGCCCGGTTCGGAGTCTTCCAAAACCAAGCACGCCGCCACGGGGGTGTGCATCCAGCCCGCCGCGTAGATGAACACGTCCGGCGCGGGCTTGCCGTGCGCCACCCGGTGCACGCTCAGGATGTCGGGAGCGAAATAGTGGTGCAGCCCCACGAACCGCAGCCCCTGCTCGAGCTTCGCCGGGGCGCTGGAGGAAGCCACGACCCGAGGCAGCCTCAGCGCGGCGAGTACCTCGTGCGTGCCCGCGACCGCCCGCAGGTCGTTCTCGAACGCGTAGTTCACGCGCGTCTTCATCGCCGCGTAGTAGGCCGGCGGCACGGGTCGGCCCCAATCGCCCGCAACCTCGGCCAGGATGTCGCGCTCCGGACGACCCGCGAACCGGCGCACCACGTCGGCGGGCGTGATTGGATAGCCCAGCCGCGTCAGCTCCTCGCTGACGGCGGCGCAGACCAGGACTTCGCTGTCGACCAGCACCCCGTCGCAATCGAAGATGAGCAGTTCGGGGTCCGCGGGGGTAGGCTTTGTCATCTACCCAGTGTCGCCCATCTGGTGTCGCCCATGACCCGCTTCGCTTCGCTGCTGCTCTGCCTTTTGATCGCCGGCTGTAAGACTAACCCGTACGTGCCGAGCCCCTGGCGCTCGCTGGTGCCGGCGGAGGTCCGCGCCCTGCCGAACCCCGTGCCGCCGATGCCGGCCAACCTTCGGGCCGGGCAGCAAGCCTATGGCCAATACTGCGCCGGCTGCCATAGCGCGGACGGAGCGGGACGGCGCAACCGGCCCAGCCTGCGCACCTCGCGGGTGCGCGGCGAGGCCGACGGCGAAATCTACTGGATCCTTGAAAACGGCAGCAAGGGCCATGGAATGCCCGCCTGGCGCTCGCTCGGGGACCGCTCGCTGTGGCAGTTGGTGGAGGCGATCCGGGCCATGCCGCCCGCGCCGGAGTAGACTCACCTCCATGGAATCGACGGCGGCGTTGAGCGCTTTAAACGATGCGAGCGGCGGCGCAGGGGCGCGGGCCGCCGAGCTCGCGTCGAAGCAGGCGCGGCTGATGCAGTGGTTGAGCGAGCAGGCATTGGACGGGGTGCTGCTGCGCCGGCACGAAAACCTAGCCTGGGCCACCGCGGGACAGGTAGAGGCGCGCGTGCTCATCCCCGGCGAAACGTCCGTCGCGGCCCTGCTGATTTTGACGAATGGCCGCCGGTTCGCGCTGCTGCCCAACAACGAAGCCCCGCGCTTGGAGGGCGAGGAGCTGGCAGGTTTAGAATTCGAGCTCGTAATCCAGCCCTGGTACTCGATCGATTTTGCCCGCGAAGCCAGGAGGATCGGCGGCGCGCGGCTCGGCTCGGACTGCCCCGGTGGGGAGCTCCATTCGGTCGACCTTGCGCCGCTGCGCCTCTCGCTCCAGCCGTCGGAAGTTGCGCGCTTTCGTGTTCTGGGGGCTGGGGCGGCAGCGGCCGTCACCGACGTCCTCCACTGCCTGAAGCCCGGCGTGAGTGAGCACGAGATGGAAAGCTGGATGGCGGAGCGGCTGCTGAGCCGGGGCATCTTCCCGTCCGTGCTGTTGATGGGCGTCGACGACCGCATCGTCCGTTACAAGCACGCGGCGGCGCGCGGGGCCCGGCTCGAATGGTTCGGGATGCTGAACCTGTGCGCGCGACGCTGGGGCCTGACCGTGTCGCTTACCCGTTTCGTCCACTTCGGGCCCATGCCGCCGGAGCTGGTGGCGGGTTTTGAGGCGGCCACCCAGGTCAACGCCGCGCTGCTGCACGCGACCCGCGCGGGCGCGACCTCGGCGGGGTTGTTCCGGGTCGCGGCGGAGGCTTACGCCGCGGCCGGGTTCCCGGGCGAGGAGCAGCTGCATCACCAGGGCGGAGCCTGCGGCTATCTCGAGCGCGAGTGGGTCGCCGCGCCTGGAGGCACGGAGGTCGTCCAGACGGCGCAGGCTTTCGCCTGGAATCCGAGCTGCCGGGGCGGCAAGGTTGAGGACACGGTGCTGCTGGTGGACGGGCGACTGGAAGTGCTGACCCGCACGCCGGGCCTGCCGGAGGTGGTGACCGAGGCCGGGGGCGCGCCGTATACCTCGTCCGGGGTGGCGCTGCACGGGTAGGGTGTCAGCCCTGGCCTCCCCTGGAGGGTGTGTACAAGTCTGTTCTCGCCGCCAATCAAAGCTGAACATCGGTCATTCTCACGAACGACGCGAGGAAGGACCTGCGTTGCTCAGCCGGCGCGCGAACAGCAGGTCCTTTGGCGCAAAGCGCTGCCGCTGCGCTCAGGACGAGCCTTGTTTGCCCTCTGACCTTGGCCGCCACCGGCTCTACCCCGTGCGCCGCCGCTTCGGGGCGGCCTTGGCGGGTGCCGTTTTCTTCGCCGCGATCGAGGGCTGCTCCGGCGCGGGGGCGGCCTTGCCCTGCTTTTGCGCCAGCGAGGCCCGCAGCGCGTCCATCAGGTTGATCACCGGGGCCATCGGCTTGGGCTTCTTCGGCGGCTCCGGGCCCGCGTCGCCGTGGGCCTTGGTCTCGATCAAGTGCTCCACGCGCTCTTGATACACGTTGTGGAAGGCATCGGGGTGAAATGGCGCGCGCAGCGCACCCATGAACTGCTCGGCCAGCTTCACCTCCGCGTCCTGCAGCTCCAAAGGGGCCTGGTCGCCGTACTCGGGGATCTCGCGAACCTCCTCCGGGTAGTAGAGCGTGTGCAGGATCAAGCCGTGTTCATACGGCCGGATGATGACGACCTGCTCGCGCTGGTGCAGGGTCAGCTTGGCGATTGCGCCCAGCTTCAGCTTTTGCATGGCCTGCATCATCAAGGCGTAGGCGCGGCGGCCTGGCTCCTCCGCCACTGTGTAGTACGAGGTCTCGTAGTAGATCGGGTCCACCTCGTCCAGTTCCACAAACTGCTGGATCGCCATGGTTTCGCTCGACTCGGCTTCGAGTGCCTTGAGCTCGTCCGGGCGGATCATCACGTAGGTGCCGTCGCCCGCCGGGTAGCCTTTTTCGATCTCGTCGCGGCCCACCACCACGTTTTCGTTAGGGCAGTAAAGCTGCTGCTTGAGCCGCGTGCCGCAGGTTTTATGGATTTGATTGAAGCCGATGTGCTCTTCGCGCGCGGCGACGAACATGCGCACCGGCACCGAGATCAACCCGAACGAAATGTAGCCCTTCCAGACCGTGGCTGCCATAGAGAACTTGGGATGCAGCCGCCCGCGCGGGCGGTTAAAGTAAAGGGCAGTGGGGAGGCCACCGCGTGCCCGGGCTCAAACGGAAGCTGACAGGCGAGGAACGTCGCGAGCGCTCGCGGGTGTACCTGCTCGACACGGCGGCGCTCGGGACCCTGTTCGCGATCGCGGTCGTTCTCTCGTTCGTCACCTGGGGGC
>CAXTTW010000275.1:0-4150 GCA_964247255.1 uncultured Acidobacteriaceae bacterium | reverse complement strand
TGGCTGTCGTGGGCGCGGGGGTCGCGGGGCTCGCGGCGGCTTGCGCCCTCACCGAGGCCGGCTACCGCGTCACCGTTTTCGAGCGCAGGCCGTATGTCGGCGGGCGCGCCTCGTCGTACCTGCACCCCGGTTCGGGCGAGGTCATCGACAACTGCCAGCACATCCTTCTGGGCTGCTGCACCAACCTCCGCTCGCTGCTGGGCCGGGTGGGCCGCGGCAACAGGATCGGCTGGACCAGCGCGATCACCTACATCGAGCCGGGCGGGCGGCGCAGCGTGGTGCAACCCACCCTGTTGCCCGCGCCTGCCCAGTCCGCGCCGTCGTTTCTGGCGGCGGCTTGCTTCTCGCGCGACGACAAGCGAGCTATCGCGCGAGGGCTGCGGCAGTTTTTCGGCGGCTACCCGCAAGACCTGCCCGGCGGGGAGACCTTCCTCGCCTGGGCCGAGCGTCACGGGCAAACCCCCGGCGCGCTGAAACGGTTCTGGGAACCCATTCTCGTCTCCGCCCTCAACGACTCGCTCGACCGCGTCTCCCTGCATTACGCCGGTAAGGTCCTGCGCGAGTCGTTCCTCAATTCGGCCGAGGCCGGCCGCATCGGGGTTCCGCTGCTGCCGCTTTCGGAGATGTACGCCGGGGCCGTCGCGTACCTGCAAGCTCGCGGCGGCACGGTGCGCCTTCGCGCCTCGCTCGACACTCTGGAGCAGGACGGCGCGGGCTGGCACGTGAACGGGGAGCGTTTCGAAAACGTGATTCTCGCGCTACCTTTTGAAGCGACTGCCAAGCTGGTGCCGCAGCTGCCGCAAGGCCCGGCCCGCGACACGCTCACCGCGTCCATGGCTCATTTCGAGCACGTGCCACTGGCTGGGGTCCACCTGTGGTTCGACCGCGAGATCACCGAACTGCCCCACGCGGTGCTGCTCGACACGACGATCCAGTGGATGTATCAGCGCGACAAGCTCGGCGGCAAGCCTTCGCGGGGGCAGGGAAGTCATCTGGAACTCGTCATCAGCGTGGCCCGCGACCTCGTCGGCATGGGCCAGCGGGAGATCGTCGAGCTCGCCGTGCGGGAGCTGGCGCTGTTTTTTCCGGCCGTCCGCGAGGCAACGCTGCTCAAGTCCGTCGTGACCAAGGAGGTGCGCGCGACTTTCGCCGTACCGCCCGGACTCGACGCGCACCGGCCCGCTCAGCGCACCGCCTGGCCGGGCCTCTTTCTCGCCGGGGACTGGACCGACACAGGCTGGCCCGCGACGATGGAAGGCGCGGCGCGGTCGGGGTTCCTCGCGGCCGAGGCTGTCACCGGCGGGCGCGAACGCTTTCTCGTACCGGACTTGCCCCCGCGCGGGCTGATGCGCTTCTTCTAACCATCCCTCAAGGACAAACAGTGCCGTTTTCCCCCAGCAGCAACCAGCTCATCGAGAACCACGGCATCATCGGCAACATGCGTTCGGCCGCCATCGTCGCGCTCGACGCCACGATCGACTTCTTCTGCTTTCCGCACTTTGACTCGCCGACCGTCTTCGCCGCGCTGCTTGACTCGGAGCAAGGCGGCTCGTTCCGCATCGAGCCGCAGCAGGAAGTCCGGTACAAGCAGCTCTACCTTCCGGACACCAACATCCTGCTCACGCGGCTGCTGTCGGACGATGGCGTGGCCGAGATCACCGACTTCATGCCCGTTTCCGGCACGGGAGAAGGCGAGCCGGCCTACGCGCACCAGATCGTCCGGTCCATCCGGGTCATCAAGGGATCGGTGCGCTTCAAGGTCGTGTGCGCGCCGCGGTTCGACTACGCCCGCGCCCGTCACGAAGCGTGCATGGAGGGCGATGCCGTCTGCTTCCGGCCGGCGGGCGGCGTATGCGAGGCCATGGCTCTGTACGCGACGGTGCCGCTAACCATCGACGGGCAGGACGCGCGCGCCGAGTTCACGCTGGGGCAGGGGGAGAACGCCTCGTTCGCCTTCGGCGAGATCGCCCGTGAGGAGGTCGGCGGGGCGGAATCGCTGCGGGAAAACAGGGTCAACAGCTGCTTCGACGATTCCGTCGCCTACTGGCGCAAGTGGATCGCGCAGTCGGTGTACAAGGGCCGCTGGCGCGAGATCGTGAACCGCTCGGCGTTCGTGCTCAAGGCGCTCACCTCAAGCGAGCACGGGTCCAACATCGCCGCCGCCACCTTCGGCCTGCCGGAGCAGACGGGCGGCCAGCGCAACTGGGACTACCGCTATGCATGGCTGCGCGACTCGTCGTTTTCCCTCTACGCGCTCATCCGGCTGGGCTTGTCGAGCGAGGTAAAGGCGTATACGAGCTGGATGCGCGCGCGCCTGGTCGACGGGCTCAACGGCGACTTCCAGGAAAACGGCCCCCTGCGCATCATGTACCGGGCCGACGGCACCAGCGACCTCGACGAGAGCGAGCTCGACCACCTGAGCGGCTATAAGGAGTCCAGGCCCGTGCGGGTCGGCAACAAGGCCAACGAGCAGCTGCAGCTCGACATCTACGGCGAGATCATGGACGCGCTCTACCTCTCGAATAAGTACGGCGACAGCGTATCCAAGGACGGCTGGCGCCGTGCAATTCGCATCATGGAGTGGCTGGGCGCGAACTGGAACCGGCCCGACCAGGGCATCTGGGAGATCCGCGGCGAAGCGAAGCACCTTCTGCACTCGCGGCTGATGTGCTGGGTGGCGTTTGACCGGGTGATCCGTCTTGCGGACAAGCGCTCGCTGGACGCCCCGATCGTGGAGTGGCGCAGGATTCGCCGCGAGATCGACAACGACATCGTCGACAATTTTTGGAACGCGGAGCTCGATTCGTTCGTGATGGCGCGGGGCGAACGGAACGTGGACGGCTCGCTGCTTTTGATGCCCATGCTGCGCTACATCAGCCCGACAGATCCGCGCTGGCTTTCGACCATGCGCCGCATCGAGGAGGAGCTCGGCGAGGACAGCCTGGTATTCCGCTACCCTGCGGGCACCGACGGGCTCGAAGGAACCGAGGGCAGCTTTACCGCGTGCTCGTTCTGGCTGATCGAGTGCATGGCCCGCGCCGGGCAGCTGGACAAGGCGCGCTTGCGCTTCGATAAGATGCTGGGCTACGCGAACCATCTGGGCCTTTACTCCGAGCAGCTTGGCTCGAGCGGCGAGCACCTGGGCAACTTTCCGCAGGCGCTGACGCACATGGCGCTGATCTCGGCGGCGACGTACCTGGACCGCGCGCTCGATGGGAAAAAGGAAGTTTGGGCCTGAAGATCGCTACCGCGTGAGCAGCGCGACGCCGAGGCACACGAACACCGCCGCCGCCCAGCGGCGACGGTCCACGTTCTCGTGCAGCAGGAACTTGGCGGCAAACGCGTTGGTGACGAAGGTGAGCGAGGCGGAAGCGGGCGCGACCAGGCTGACGTCGGCGTGGGAGAGCGCGTAGAGCAGGGCGAAGAAAGCGCAAGTCATCCCCCCGATGCCGCCCGCGAACCGCCACGAGCCGAGCGCGGCCCGGACCGCCCCGGCCATCCCGCTGCGCGCCCGGATCAGGTCGAAGTCGAGCCGGCGCATGGCCGAGGCGATCAGGATGTCGCCGACCGTCGCGAACAGCACGATGGCGCCGATCATGCCGGCGATGGCTGCGGAGCCTGCCGGGTGCGGCCTCATGCGCCTGCTGCCCCGGAAGCGTGCTCGGTCGCGGGCTCCCCTCCGGCGACGAAGCCGACCCCGGCGGTGATGAGCAGGATGCCCAGCCAGCGGGCCGGGCTGATCTGCTCGTGCAGCGCGAAGCGGGAGAGGAGCGCCACGAGAACGTTGCCGATCGAGGTGACAGGGAGCACGTAGGTCAGGTCGGCCCAGGCCAGGGCGGAGGTGTAGGAGGCGAAAAAGCCGATCAGGAGAACGATGCCGGCGGCGACCCATGGATCGAGCACGGAGGCCAGGATCCCGAGCGGGTGCGCGAGCGAAACCGGCGGCATGTGGCGCATGCCCGCGGCCAGGAGGGTATCCCCGAGCGGCGCGGTCACGGCGACCGTGAGCAGGTGCAGCGCGCGCCCGGAAGTCAATCGCGTGCGTGCCATCGGGGCCGGCTCAGGCGCCCGCCCCGACCGCCTCCCGCGCTTCCCCGGCCTTCTTGGTCTTGCTGTCCTTCACGATCTTGTTGCGCTCCGAGCGGAGCTT
>CAXTTW010000274.1:0-4151 GCA_964247255.1 uncultured Acidobacteriaceae bacterium | reverse complement strand
CTTCCGGCGCAGCCCCGGCACGCTGCTGATCGGCTTCGCCGCCGAGGTGGCCGCGCCGGAAGAAGCGCTGGGCAGCGGACGCGCCAAGCTCCTGCGCAAGGGGGCCGACGCCATCGTGCTTAACGACGTTTCGCGCCCTGAGCTCGGCTTCGACTCGGACCGCAACGCCGCGACCTTTCTGACCCGCTCCACCTCGATCGAGCTGCCGGCGATGCACAAGCGCGACCTTGCCGGGGCGATTCTCGACGAGATCGTTCATCTCCGCCGGCCCCAACGGGTGCTCGCGGAGATGGCTGAAGCCGTGTAATGCCGCGCACCGTGCCGCAGGCCGCGCTTCAAGCCCTGCGCGCTCAGATCGCCTTTCTCCATGACCTGGGCATCCATGATTTGTACCGCCGGCCGTTCGTCGCGGAACCCGAGCAGGAAAGCGCCCTAGGCGCGATGCTCACCGCGCCGTCCTCCGCGCCCGCCCCCGAGGAGCATCCGATCGCCGCCCGCAAGCCCACCTTCGAGCCGCCGCTGACCTTGCCTGGCCCTCCGCTGCTCCCCGGGCAAAAGCACGCCGAGCTTGTCTCGATTCGCGAAGATATCGGCGAGTGCACCCGCTGCCCTCTGGCGTTCGCGGGCCGCCATACCATCGTCTTCGGGGAGGGCTCGCCCGAGGCGCGGCTGTTCTTCGTCGGCGAAGGGCCGGGCGCCGATGAGGATGCGTCCGGCCTGCCGTTTGTCGGCAAGGCCGGCCAGCTCCTGAACAACATGATCACGGCCATGGGGCTCCGGCGCGAGGACGTCTACATCGCCAATGTCGTCAAGTGCCGGCCGCCGGGCAATCGCACACCCGAGCCTGAAGAAGCCAACACCTGCACGCCGTTCCTCATCCGGCAAATCGCCGCGGTGCGCCCCGAGGTGATCGTCGCCCTGGGCGCGACCGCCGCCGCCTACCTGTTGGGCGCGAAGAGCCCCCTAAGCGCCCTGCGGGGGCGCATCCACGCCGCCTACAGCGCCAAGGTGATCGTCACGTACCATCCGGCCTACCTCCTGCGCGACCCGCGCCAGAAAAAAGAGGCCTGGGCCGACCTCCAGCTCGCCATGCGCGAGCTGGCCGCTCCCTAGGGACAGCCGGCGTACCGGTCATCGAGGTCGAATTCAACGGCTTGCGCTCCGCGCATGGCATCATTACGGCACCGTCAAGCGCCCATCGAAGGGAGCGGACGTTCGTCATGAACGATGTCGCATCGCTGAGCAGGAACAGCGCTGCTTCTGCCTGCTCGGTCGAATCCGAAAATCGTCCGATCGGATGGGCCGCGAGCACCTGAGCGTGGGCTGGACCTTCGGCGAAGAAGCGGCTTTGGCGATCGTTGCGGCCCTTTTAAGGGCTTCACTGAATCTTCTTTCAGCCGCCCGCGCCCCTGTGCTATATCTTCTCCCACAACGACAGAGGCCGCCCACGCACGCCTCTGCGCCCCGGCCTTACTCGCTCCCCATCGCTGCCGCACGGCCCCATTCCCCTACAAATCAACGAGTTTTCGCCCCAGGAGACCTGACGCATGCTCATTCGCCCTTCCATCCTCCGCGCCGCCGCGTTTTCGGCAGGCGCGTTCGCGCTGCTGCCCGCGCTCACCGCCCAGCTTTCCCCTGACCTGCAGCGCTCAGCCACCGCGTTGGGGCGCCAGCCTGCTTTCACGCCGATCAGCGCCACGGTGTACCTCAAGCTGCACAACAAGGCTGCCCTCGATGCCGCCGTCGCAGCAATGTATGCCGACCGCTCGCCCACGTACCACCAGTTCGCCGCGCCCGACGCCATCAGGCAGTACGCGCCCACGGCGGCGGAGGTCGCCTCGGTTAAAAAAGAGCTGGCCGCCCACAACCTCAAGGTCGTGTCCACCGACCGGATGAACCTCGCGGTCAGGGTGCAAGGCACCACGGCGGACTTCGAGGCTGCTTTCCACACGGGCATCAACCAATACCAGGCCAACACCGGGGAGGTCCTGAGCGCCGCCACCGCCACCCCCACGCTCGGCGGAGAGGCCGCTGGGCTCGTCGCGTCCGTTTCCGGCTTAAGTTCACGCGCGGCCAAGCCCTTCGCCGTACATCCGGTCGACCCGCAGACCGGCAAGGTCACCGGCATCGTCCCGGTCGCCGCGGCCAAGGCCAGCCCGAATGGGGCCTTCTTTTCCGCGCAGTGCTTCTACGCGCCCGCGACCGAGGTCTTTACCAAGGGTGCCACCGCCGCCGCCTACCAAGGCCTGGTATACGGCGCCGCGAACGCGAACACGACACCCGGCACGCTGAGCCCCTGCGGCTACTCGCCGCAGGACGTGTACCGCTTTTACGGTCTGAACACGGTGTATGGACGCGGCTACACGGGCAAGGGGCAGACCGTCGCCATTCTGGACGCATATGGGTCTCCGACCATCACGCAGGATTTGACGACGTTTAACTCGATCTACAATCTGCCGCCGGCATCGTTCAAGCTGCTGACGCCCAACCCCGTGACCGGGGCCGACCCGGGTTGGGCCGGCGAAACCACGCTCGACGTCGAGTGGGTCCACGCCATCGCGCCCGGGGCCGACATCGTCCTACTGGCCACTCCCACCAACTCGCTAACCGACTTCCAAGATGGCCTGCTGTACATCATCGAGAACCACACGGCCGACATCATCTCCAACAGCTGGGGACTGGGTGAACTCGAGTCCGACCCGCAAGCCGTGACTTCCTTCGACCAGATCCTGGAGTTGGCCGCCTTTACCGGCATCGCCGCCAACTTCTCCTCCGGCGACTACGGTGACATGGCCAGCGTCGAGATGGGCACCATCGACGTGAGCTCGCCCGCTTCCTCGCCGTACGCGACGGCGGTCGGCGGAACCAGCACCGCGTACCTGCCTGACGGCTCGCTGGTGCAAACCGGGTGGGGCAACAACCTGACCCGCGTCAACTCCAAGGCTGGCGGCATCGACAACCCGCCGCAGATCCGCGGCTTTATCTTCGGCGCGGGCGGCGGCACCAGCCAGTATTTCGCCAAGCCGGCGTATCAGGCGGCGCTCAAGGGCACGGGGCGTCTGCTGCCTGATGTGTCCGCCCTCGCCGACCCGTTCACCGGCGTCGAAATCATCCAGACGATCGCCGGCGTCCCATCGTACGAGGTGATCGGCGGCACCTCGCTCGCGGCACCCGTCTTCTCCGCGGAGTGGGCGCTGCTGCAGCAGCGGTTCGGCTTCGCCCTGGGGCAGGCGGCTCCGCTGGTATCGGCATTCGGAACCAGCCCATCGGTCGTCACCGACGTGCTGCCCGCCAAGTCGACGGACAACGTGTACGGGGCAATCCGCAACAGCTTCGGTGCGATCACCAACTTTTCCTCCGAGGCCCTCATTGCCCCGGCTACCGCCAACTCCTATCTCAGCGCCCTCTACACCTCGGGTGCCGGGTCCACCTTTGATCTCTCCTTCGGCACCGACTCCTCCCTTGCCGTGACTCCGGGGTACGATACTGTGACCGGCTGGGGCGTGCTGAACATGGGCGGCATCTTCAACCTGCTGGGTCAGTAGGGTCCGGCCGCAACGAGAAGGGCAGGCTCTTGGCCTGCCCTTTGTTCATGGAGCGCGCCTCTTCGTTCGGCTCCTCCTGTGCGCATCCCTTGAAAAGGTTCGGAACCGGAGTGTTCGGACCGGAGCGGTAAGCCTCCACCCTGCTACCCTCCCACCAGTGCCCTCTCCACCCCAGTTCTGCGATGTCGCCCTGCCCGTGCCGCTCGACCGCCTGTGGACCTACAGCTGCGCCGACCCCACCCTTCGAGAGGGCGCGCGGGTCCTGGTGCCGTTTCGCAACGAGAAGCTGACCGGCATCGTTCTGCGCGTCCACCCGGACCCGCCACCGGTCGAGGCAAAACCGATCCTGGCGGTACTCGATGTCGAGCCCGTCCTCGCCCCCGACTTGCTGCGCCTGTCCGAGTGGATCGCCTCCTACTATCTTTGTCCGGTCGGCGAGGTCCTCCGCACCATGCTTCCTTTGTCAGCCGAGGTGCGCACCCGCACGCTTCTTCGCATCGCCGAACCGGGCCGCGCCCCCCTCCACGCCGGGGCCGAAGGCGGCTCGTCCCGGCGCTCCCGGCTTTCCGCGCCCGACCAGGACTGCGAGTACGCAGTGCTCAATTA
>CAXTTW010000273.1:0-4164 GCA_964247255.1 uncultured Acidobacteriaceae bacterium | reverse complement strand
CCCCATCCGCCGCATCGTCTGCTTCACGATCTGCTGCTGGTCGCTTTCGTCGTAAATGGCGAAGGTGCGGGTCAGGCCGCTGCCGTCCGGGGAGCGCAGGACCTCGATGTCGCGCCGGAGCATGCGCACGCAAAACGAGTGGAAGGTCGCGAGCAGCGGCTTGGCCAGGGTGGTTGCGCCGATTAGCTTCTCCACCCGCTCCGCCATCTCTTTCGCGGCCTTGTTGGTGAAGGTGACGGCAAGGATGGAATCGGGCGCGACGCCGCGCTCCTGAATCAGCCAGGCAATCCGGTGCGTGATCACACGGGTCTTCCCCGAGCCCGCCCCGGCCAGCAGGAGCACGGGCCCGTCCACGGCCTGAACGCCCTCGGCCTGCTGCGGGTTCATCTTTTGGAGGAGGGGGTGCACCCTTCCATCCTACGATGGAGGAGACCTCCTTACATGGGGTAAGGAGGCGTGCTAGCATGCTTTGAGGAGAGGATCATGGCGACCTGTGTCGTAACGTCAAAGGGACAGATCACCATCCCTGTCGAGGTACGGAACGATCTTGGACTGAAAAGTGGAGACAAGCTCGAGTTCAGTCGAAACGCCGAAACCGGCGAGTATGCGCTCAAGCGGAAGACGGGAAACATCAACGACTTACGAGGCATGTTCAAGTACACCGGTCCGTCAGCCACGATAGAGGAGATGAACCAAGCCATCGCCGATCATCTTGGCGAAGACGATGAGCGCATCAAGCGGGAGTGGAGAGAGCGCTCCTGATCGGCCTGGATACCAACGTGCTCGTCCGGCTTGTGATGGAGGACGATGAGGGCCAGATTGAGAAGGCCCAAGGCTTCTTCAATGGGCTTACGACGCGTGACCCGGCTTACCTGTCGATTCTTGTCTTATGTGAGTTCGCCTGGACTCTGGGGCGCTTTTACAAGCTCACACGGGATCAGGTCGCGGTAGCTATCGAACAGGTGCTCAATATGCCCTCGCTCCAGATTGAGCGCCCACATATCGTAAGAAAAGCTTTGCAGTATTTTCGCGCTTCCAGGGCCGATTTCGGGGACTGCTGTATCGGCGTCCTCGCGGAAACCGCGGGCTGCGTCTACACCGTCACGTTTGATCGGGATGCGTCCAAGCTGCCGGGCATGCATTTACTTGGGGAGGCCGGGGCTTGAATCTCTGCGTCTTCTGCGGCTCCTCGGACGGCGCGCGCCCGCAGTACCGCGCCGAGGCCGCCGGTCTCGGCACTCTGATCGCCGCACGCGGTTGGGGCCTGGTCTACGGTGCCGCTTCGATCGGCCTAATGGGCGCGGTCGCCGATGCGGTCCTTGCCGGCGGCGGCCCGGTCGTTGGGGTGCTGCCGGCGGTGCTGCGCGACAAGGAAGTCGCGCATGCCGGGCTGTCCGAACTGGTGTACGTCGACACCATGCACCAGCGCAAGATGCTGATGGCCGATCGGGCCGACGCCTTTGTCGCGCTGCCCGGCGGGTTCGGTACGCTCGATGAACTGATGGAAATCGTGACCTGGGCCCAGCTCGGCATCCACAACAAGCCCGTCGTGCTGGTGAATACGCTCGGCTACTACGATGGGCTGCTCGCATTCCTCGACAACACGGTCCGGCAGGGCTTTGTGCAGGCTCGGCATCTACGCGCCATGCAAATGGTGCCGGATGCGCAGGCGGCGGTAGACCTGCTTACGACCCCTTTGCCGATGCCGCGCAAGCCCGCCGCGGAACCGGCGCTCAAGCCGTAAGCGGTTCTCGTCTGCGCGGAAAGCGACCAGCAGCGCCGGACGCGATTTTTCCACGATGGAAAGCCATGTCACGCCCGATCCCCTCTCGACACCGGTACGAGAATGGCGATCGCTACTTCCCGAGCGCCTGCCACTTCGCCGCCAGCCCCGGCTCCGCAAGCGCCTTGATGAACAACCCGCCCACCACCGACCGCGCCTGGAAGCCCGACTGCTTGCCCGTTTTCGTGTCGTACCAGTCCGTCATCGGCACCCGGCTTTCCGTCTCGTCGGCCCACTTCGCTAGCGGCGCGATCATCTGCCGGAATTCTTCCTGCGACGAAGCCATCGTCGCCGACCACAGCTCCCAATCCAACTTCGTATAGTCCTTGCGGGAGTCCAGCGGGAACCCGTACTGGTTCTCATGCGATAGATACCACTTCACCTCGTTCTCGGCGAAAGCCGGCGGGAACAGCTTCAGGCCGAGCAGGCGGTCCCAAACCAGGTTGTACTTCTGGCTCCAGGTCCCGGGCTTGTCGAAGGCCAGCTTCGAGTGGTCGCCCTCCATGCCCATCGCGAGGAACTGCTTCACCATCCCTTCCGCGATGCCCCGGTACTGTTTCGCGACGTCCTCCTTGCCCAGGCGGTGCGCCAGGTCGGCATATGCGCCCACGCCGAGGATGGCCTTGACCGTAAGGTTCTCCTGGTGCGCCAAGTGCCCGGCGAAGTCGTCGGTCGAGAGCTGGTTGACCGGGTCGCGGCCCTCCCTCTGGAGAAAGTCCGCCCACTTGGTGAACTCGGGCCAGTAGTGCTCGGCTACGTGCGCGTTACCCTCCGTGTGCGCGAGCGCGTCGGCCATGATGAGCATGTTGCCGGACTCCTCGACCGGCTGCTGGTCGTCCTCTGTGTCCTCGCCGCCGCCGTAGACCTGGCCGTTCGCGAGCGGGTACTGGCCGATATCGTGCGGCGAGAACGGGAACTTCCACCGCGGCAGTGCTGAATAGCGCAGCACCGGCTCCACCTGCGCTTCCATCAGCGCGGGGTTGAAGAAGAGCAGGATCGGCGACTGCGGGTACATCACATCCACCGTGCCCGTGCAGCCGTTGGAGAAATTCTCCTTGCAGAAGTAGAGCGGCGTTCCCGTGGTGTCCGCGGTCAGCTCGCAGGCGGCCAGCGACTCGCGGTAAGCCAGGTTGGTCAGGTAGCTGTAGTCCGCGCCGCCGGCCGCGGTCATGTCCGCGTCCAGCTGCTTGTCATAAGCGACCCCGCGCGCGTCCAGCTGGGGATACTGCTGCTCGGCTTGATCCAGCATGGCGGCCACGGTTTGCTTGCCGCGCTGCCAATACGGGCGCAGGCGCTGGTGCAGGTATTCGATCGCGTAATTGTCCGTGTAACTCAGCAGCACGTGCCGCGAAGCCCCCGCCGCCCCGACCGAGCCAAGGTGCACGACCGCGTCGAGATGGGCCGCGCCACCGCGCGCCGGGGCCGGAAACTCCAGCGAGTCCGGCTCGTTCACCGATCCCTTGGCGGCGAACTGCTTCCAGACATCCGCGCTCGCCAGCATCGTGCCGCTCCCTTCCGAGCGTGGGACACCCAGGTGGAAATACCCCCAGTCGATTCGGAGGTTATCGCCGGACTTGTCCAGAACCCTCTGATCGCGCGTGCCCACGTTCAGCACGTCCAGCGCGCCGGTTTGCGAGCGGCCCCAAACGACCGAGTCCCCGCCGCGATCCGCCGCGATCTCCGGCGCGACGTCCAGCATCGCGTCCACCGTGTGGGGTGCCCCGTCGGTCGAACGCGCCGTCCAGGTCAGGTAGGTCACGGGCCGCGAGAGCAGGTCTACATTCTGGGGAAAGGCAGGGGTAAAGAAGCTCAGATCGAGCGTGATGCCCGCGCCGGCAAAGGTGTAGACCGTGTGCGTCGCTTCCACCCGAACCGAGCTCTGCTCCATCGCCGGTACCTCGCGCGGCCCGCCGCCCATCACGCGAAACGCATGCCCATCCACCCGGACCATGCTTTCCAGGGACTGCTCCGAGCCCGTCCAGTGCCGGGTTCCGCTGTCGGTGAGCTTGTCGGTGTCGGACCAGATGGAGAAATAAGGATTGTGCGCGACGAGCGGCACCGCGGGCGGCCTGTGCGGCGTTTGCGCAAGGGCAGAGAGGGCAAGGAACGGCAGGAGCATGCGGAAGGGTTTGCTCATCGCGCCCAATTGTAAAGCGGTTCTCGCGGGATGCGCCGGGGTTTTCCGAACTCAGCCCGCCGGCAGTTCCGTTTTGGGAATTGCCTGGCCCCGCGCTGCCGCGCACAGCGGGCACCCGCAGTTGCGGCGGAGAAAGTCCCAGGAGTAAATGCCGCTCGTGTGCCCGTCATTCCAGTGGAAGGAGATGGCGTAGCGCCCCACCTGCTGCACCGTATCCGGGCGGGGCGCGGCCTTGTACAGGGGC
>CAXTTW010000272.1:0-4177 GCA_964247255.1 uncultured Acidobacteriaceae bacterium | reverse complement strand
ACCCTGACGGTCGAAAACCTGTACGCGCTCGACGCCTCGGACCTCACGGGCGCGCAGGACGACGTCCAGTTCTTTTGCAGTGTCGCGGGCTCGCCGCTGCTGGTGACGGTCACCCTGGGCCAGCTGCCGAAGGGCAAGTTCGCGTTGGCGGTGCTCCACGCGACCGGCGTCAAGGAGCCGCAACAGTTCGCGATGGTGCTTGAAGACACGGCCCCGGCGGCGCCGCCCAAGTGGCAGCTGGCCGGCTTGTTCGCGCGGCCGCTCACCATGGCCGGCCACCCCGGCAGCTGGTACTGGCAGCAGGCGCGGGAATTGAAGGGCAAGGGCCAGCCGTGGAGCGCTTTCTTTTACGACCAGGCGGCGGATTACCTGGCCCGCCCGGCGGACCTGTACACCAGCAACAACCTGCAAAAGCTGAGCCGGGAAACCGCCGCCGTGGAGCCCCCCGGACTGCCGGGGCAAAAACCGATGGAGCTGCCCGCGGGCGACCAGACCTTCGCCGTAACCGCGCTGCGCCCGGACGGCACGCTTGGCACGCTCGAGCTGCGGGTCGACGCGAAGGTGCAGTCCGTCGCGGACCCGGTAGCCGCCCGCAAGGACGCGCTCACGCTGATGGCCGCCCTGCTCAAGGACCACCCGGAGCTCCGGGGCAACTTCCATGGTTTCTGGGTGTACGAGACCACCGCGGCCGGGCAAACCTTCGCGGTGGAGCAGCCCATGACCGCTCTGCCTTAGTCAGGAGGTGAGCGAGGCCTTCTGGAGCTTCGCGCCGGCCACCGAGGCCGCGTGGACGCGCAGGAGCGTAAACGCTCCCTGGCACAGGGCGAGCGCGGCGAGAACGCCGAAAGCGAGCGAGGCCGCAATGGCGCAAAGGAGCATGAGGGAGTTCGACAGGTCTTGCATGGGGCGCGTTCGGTCTCCTGAAGGGTTCGATGCCGGACAGCGTTCGGGTTGACGCTTTCCCTCTGAGGATTGTTGCAGGAACCATTCCCGAAAGGGCTGGAAGCGTCGGCGAAATCGCGCGCAAGGTATCCTGAAAGTCACGCTTTACACATGCCCATTACCCACATCACAGTACGCGGCGCGCGGCAGCACAATCTCCGCGATATCAGCGTCCGCATCCCTCGCAACACGCTCACCGTCGTGACCGGGCTGTCCGGGTCGGGCAAAAGCTCGCTCGCCTTTGACACCATCTACGCCGAAGGGCAGCGGCGGTATGTGGAGACGCTCTCTGCCTACGCTCGCCAGTTTCTGGACCAGCTGGAACGGCCCGACGTGGACTCGATCGAGGGCCTGAGCCCGGCCATCTCCATTGAGCAGAAAACCACCAATCGCAGCCCCCGGTCCACCGTCGGCACCATCACCGAGATCTACGACTACCTGCGCCTGCTCTACGCCTCGGTCGGCGTGCCGCACTGCCCCAACTGCGGCCTGCCCATCGCCCGTCAGTCGCTCGAGCAGATTACGGAGCGGGTGCTCCAGCTCGCGCCGGGGGAGCGCGTGGTCGTCATGGCCCCGGTCGTCCGCGGACGCAAGGGCGAGTTCAAGGAACTGCTCGACCAGCTGGATTCGCAGGGCTTCCGGGCCCGCATCGACGGCGAGATGCGCGACCTGGCCGAGCCGGTCATGCTGGAGCGGCGCAAGAACCACACCATCGAAGCAGTCGTGGACCGCCTGGTACTCAAGCCCGACATAGACCGCAAACGCCTGGAAGGGTCGATCGCGAAAGCACTCGCGATGAGCAATGGGCTGGTGCTGATTCAAGTGCACGGAGCGGAACCCGGAACGCAGGAACAGCTCTACTCCTCGTCCATGTCCTGCCCCAACTGCGGGCTCGACGTGCCCAAGCTCGAGCCGCGCTCGTTCTCCTTCAACAGCACCTATGGGGCGTGCCCCGCGTGCACCGGCTTGGGCTCGACGTACGACTTCGATCCGGCCAAGGTGATCGTCGACTGGTCGAAGCCGCTGCTCGACGGGGCGCTGGGTCCGGGCGCGGGCTCGCAGTACCTGCAAAAGCTGGTGGGCCTGGCCGCCCTGCGCTACAAGATTGATCTCGCGCTGCCCTTCGAGCAGCTCAGAAAGATGCACCAGGAGATCTTGCTGTACGGGCCTGAAAAAGCGGAAAGCCCGCGCACCGGGTTCCATGGAATCCTGCGCTGGCTGCGCGACTCGCTCGAGGAGTCGCGCTCCGAAAGCTACCGGGAGTGGATGCTGGGCTACATGTCGGCCACGCCCTGCGCCCGCTGCAAGGGCCGCCGGCTCCGTCCGGAGTCGCTCGCGGTCAAGGTCGGGGAGCACTCGATCGCCGAGTACACCGAGATGCCGCTGCACCGCGCGCTGGACGCGGCGCGTGCGCTCGCCTTCACCTCCCGCGACGCCTTGATCGCCGAGCGTTTGCGCAAGGAGGTGGTGGAGCGCCTGGAGTTCCTCAACGAGGTCGGCCTCTCCTACCTGTCGCTGGGACGCAGCGCCGCCACGCTGTCGGGCGGCGAGGGCCAGCGCATCCGACTGGCGACGCAGATCGGCTCGCGCCTGCGCGGGGTCCTCTACGTGCTCGACGAGCCCTCGATCGGCCTGCATCAGCGAGACAACATGCGTCTGATCGCCGCGCTCGAGCGCCTGCGCGACCTGGGCAACACCGTGCTGGTGGTCGAGCACGACGAAGACACCATTCGCCGCGCGGACTACCTGCTCGACCTGGGGCCGGGCGCGGGCAAGCTGGGCGGCTACGTCATCGCCGAGGGCACGCCGGCCGAAGTGATGGCCAATGCGGCCTCCACCACCGGGCAGTATCTGTCGGGCGCGATGGACGTGATGCACCGCGAAGCCCCGCGCCCCCTCACCGGCAACTGGATCACGGTCGAGGGCGCGCGCGAGCACAACCTCCAGAACGTGACGGCGCGCATCCCGCTCGGGGTTCTTTCGGTGATCACCGGCGTTTCCGGCTCGGGGAAGAGCACGCTGGTCAACGACACGCTCTACCGGGCGCTGGCGCGGGAGCTGTACGGCTCGCGCGAGGAGCCGGGCGCGCATGCGCGGATCAAGGGCTTCGACCGGATCGACAAGGCCGTGCGCATCGACCAGTCGCCGATCGGGCGGACGCCCCGGTCCAACCCCGCCACCTACACCGGGGTGTTCGCGGCCATCCGCGACCTGTACGCCATGCTGCCGGAGTCGCGCGAGCGCGGCTACAAGCCCGGGCGCTTCTCCTTCAACGTTTCCGGCGGGCGATGCGAGGCCTGTCAGGGCGACGGGCAAAAGCGCGTCGAGATGAACTTCATGCCGGACGTGTACGTGCAGTGCGACATCTGCGCCGGCCGCCGCTACAACCAGGAAACGCTCGCCGTCAAGTTCAACGGCTACTCCATCGCCGACGTTCTGGAGCTCTCGATCGCGGATGCGCTGCCGGTGCTGACCGACATTCCGCAGGTCCGCAACAAGCTGCAAACCCTGGTCGATGTAGGGCTCGGCTACATCCATCTCGGGCAGGCAGCGACCACGCTCTCGGGCGGCGAAGCCCAGCGCATGAAGCTGGCGCGCGAGCTCTCGAAGCGCCAGACCGGCCGCACGCTCTACCTGCTCGACGAGCCCACCACCGGGCTGCACTTCGACGACGTGCGCAAGCTGCTGGAGGTGCTGCACAAGCTGACCGACCTGGGCAATACCGTGCTGATCATCGAGCACAACCTCGACGTGATCCGCAACGCGGACTGGATCCTAGACATGGGTCCCGAGGGCGGCGAGGGAGGGGGCCGCATCGTGGCCGAGGGAACGCCCGCCGAGATCGCGGCGGTCGAGGAGTCGCACACGGGATCTTTCCTCAAAAAGCATGTCGCCGCGGTCGAGCCGCCCGCGGCCAAGAAGCGGAAGAAGCTCAACGAGCCGGGTCAGTCCGCGCGAGTGAACCGGTCCTCGCGGAGCCGCCCGCCGCCGAGCCGGGCATCGTCGCGGTCGGACCTAACTTCGGCCATATGCTGGTGCTGTTCGCGCTCGCGGCGGTTCTGGTCACGGGCGGGCAATTCCTCACGCTGCTCGGGGCGCAGCAGCTGCACCTCGCCGGGCATCGCACCATCACCGAGTACGCCAACCTGTACCGGACCGACCCGCGTTTTCTGGTCCCCTCCGAGGGCGTGGGCTACGCGCTGGTGGCGCTGCTGGCCGCGCCGCTCTTTCGCGC
>CAXTTW010000271.1:727-4184 GCA_964247255.1 uncultured Acidobacteriaceae bacterium | reverse complement strand
GCACCCCGAGGCGTCCGCCCCGGAAGAAGAGCCGAAGCCGGCGCCGGTGCCCCATGCGGTGGGCCAGTACGTGACGGTGACCACCGAGTTCAAGGATGGGCTGCCGTATGACTGGGATCAGGTGCGGGTGTTTATCTGGAACGCGAAAAAACACCGCTACGAGACGGCTTATCGCCTGCGGGAGCAGCAAGGCTACCTGCCGGTGACGCTGGGCCGGGAGCCGGTGGACAAGTTCGGGCAGGAGCCGACGTTCACGATCCGAACCAGCCCGGATGGGGTCGTGGGCCAAGACGCGGAGGGCGCATTTCACCCGGCGACTGTGAATGTGACGCAATACCGTCTGGAAGGCGGCATTGTGCGCCGGGACACGCCATTGCCGTCAAAACCCGGCGAGGAAGCCGGCGTGCCGGAGCCGAGAAAGGTCCGGATCCCTGCCCGGAGCAGGCAGCCGCAACTCAAACCTGGGCGCCGGTAGGGCAAAAGCGCGTAGGAAGCTCGCGGCCGGGCGGAGCAGCGGAGATTTCAAGCAGATTTTTTTCCCCTCGGTACGAAAGTTTGGCATTCTAGGGTTACGGCTCTCGCGTGTACGCATTCAGGACACCGCTAGGCCGGCCCGGATTTGCAGGAAAGAATCGGCGTGCAGGACGGAGGCTCTAATCCTGCATGGCTGCCCTTGGCTCGGAGGGGACATGAAACCCCTCGGAGGCCGCGCGCCAGACGGTTCGTGACGGATTGAAGAGTCGCTTCATTTGACACGCGGCAGCCCAGGCGCCGCGCGAGGAGATCGGCACATGGACAACAAGCCGGCGCAAAACATTCAGGACACGTTTCTGAACACAGTCCGCAAGGACAAGACGCCCATCACGATCTACCTGGTGAGCGGGGTCAAGCTGACGGGCAAGATCCGCTCGTTCGACAAGTATTCGGTGTTGCTCGAAAACAACAGCCAGGAGCAGCTCATCTTTAAGCACGCGATTTCAACCGTGGTGAGCACGCGGTCGGTGCTCCACGCCGAGCACCGCGCGAGCGTCCAACCGGGTCCTGCTTCGGCCGGCGCGCCTGCCATGGCCGCTGCGGAACACGCGCAGGGCGCATAGGAGCCCGGCTGGCACTCCGTCGGTCTCCCTCCGCAACTCCGGAGCCGCCGGAGCAGAACGATCCTATGGTGACAAACGTCCCGCCTTCGGCGGATCGCGCGTTTTTGGTGTATCCGCATTTTACGGGTTTAAAGACCGAACCTGAACTGGGCCGCGCGGCCGCACAGGCCCGCAGCGCCGCGCTGCTGCGGGCCGGGGAGCCGGACGGACTCGCATCCGGCGAAACTCCGGCGCTTCCCGAGGAGTTCCGTGAGCTGGCGGAAAGCGCTGGCGCGCAGGTGGTCGGCACCATGGAGCAGCGGCGTGCCCGGCCCGACCCGGCCACGCTTCTCGGCTCCGGCAAAGTGGAAGAGCTGGCCGGGGCGGCTGCGTCCGCGCAGGCATCGGTGATCCTGGTCGACTACGCCCTGAGCCCGACTCAGCTGCGGAACCTCGAAAGCGCGCTGCCCGCGCCGGTGGTCGACCGGACGCAGCTGATCCTGGACATCTTCGCCCGCCACGCGCGAACCCGGGAAGGGCAGCTCCAGGTGGAGCTGGCACAGCTTCAATACATGCTGCCACGCCTGACCGGGCGCGGGCGGGCAATGTCGCAGCTGGGCGGCGGCATCGGTACGCGCGGGCCGGGGGAAACGCAGCTTGAAACCGACCGGCGCCGGATCGGCAAACGCCTGGTGATTTTGCGCCGCGAGCTCGAAGGGGTGCGTCGGGTGCGAACCCAGCAGCGGTCGCGCCGTGAAAGCGTGCCGGTGCCCACGGTGGCGCTGGTGGGCTATACGAACGCGGGCAAGAGCACTCTGTTCAACCTGCTGACCAGGGCCGGGGTGCTGGCGTCCTCGCGGATGTTCGCGACACTGGACCCGAAGCTGCGGGCGATCGTGCTGCCTTCGCGGCGCAAGGCTTTGCTGGGGGACACGGTCGGCTTTATCCGCAATCTGCCGACGACCCTGGTGAGCGCGTTTCGGGCGACGCTGGAGGAGGTCGAAAAGGCGGAGGTGCTGCTCCATGTGCGGGACGCGGCGGATCCGCTGGCCGAGGAGCACAAGGCGGAGGTCGAAAAGGTTCTGGGCGAGCTCGAGGTGCTCGGGAAGCCGCGGATCGAGGTCATGAACAAGGTGGACCTGCTGCCCGAGGGCTCGCTCCCGGAGGGCGCGATCGGGGTTTCGGCGCTGCAAGGGACCGGGGTGGAGCGCTTGCTGCTCGCGGTGGACGCGGCGCTGACGGCCGACCCGGTGGAAGCCATGGAGATGTGGATTCCGCAGAGCGCGGGCGAGGCGCTGTCGGCCCTGGAGCAGGGCGGAACGGTGGGGGAGCTGCGGTTCGAGCGGCGCGGGGACCAGGATGGGGTGCGGGTGAGGGTCGCCGCGCCCCGGTCGTTGCTGGGCAGGTGGCGGCGGTTCGGAGTAGAAGCGTAGCGGCGTGCAGGCCCCGGGCTCCCCCTGGCCTCTCGTTATGCCGTCCGTGACACCGATGGCCGTCGACTTTGCCCGGAGTCGAGGCGGCGGCTAGGAAAGCACCGGTTCCTCGCCGCCCGGTTGCGCCGGAAGCATAGTGGCTATCAGCGTTACGCATTGGACGCGGCGGGCGTCGGAGGAATAGTTCTTGCTTGTTGGACGCGGAGGGACCATGACTTCGAGGGAATTCCGAGGGTCCGGCCATCCGGGCGGCGGGGACGCGGGCCTGCTTTGCCTGAGGGTCGGCTTCGGCATGAGTCTGCTCCTGAAGCATGGCCTCGAGAAGGTTACGAGTTTCAACGAGATGGCCGGACACTTTCCGAATTTGTTTCACCTCGGTCCCCCGGCTGGGCCTTGCGATCGCGACTGCGTCCGATGCGGTCGCCGCAAGCCTCCTCATAGCTGGCCTTGCTGCTCGCCCTGCCGCGCTGTTTGCCGCCTGCAATATCGGCGTCGCCTGGGGCTTCGTGCATCACGGGGAGTTCTTCGGCCCGGACGCGGATCACGGTGAGCTTTGTGTACTGTATCTATGCGCTCTTCTTTCCATCGCCGTTTCAGGCGCGGGGCGTTTCAGCGTCGATGCCATGCTCGCGCCCGGGAGCCGAATGGGGGCCCGGTTCAGGCAAGCGATCAAGGAAGGCTGAACGTCCCACATGGCGAAGGCGCGCCTGAGCGGGTCGGCGGCGGGAGCCGGGCGCGGCGCGAGCCTCCGGGCGTCTCGGCAGGCTGATGTCGCGAAGCCGGCGCGGCTATGGTATCTATAAGGAAGTCTGTTGGCGGCGCGCCCCTGCTTTCTCCGCGTCCCGGTTCCCGGCCGCATTCCGTTCGACAGCCTACCTAATCGTATGAGTGTCATCTTTCAGCAACTCGGTCAGTTGTTTCTCGGCTCCGTGCCGACGATGCTGTTGT
>CAXTTW010000271.1:0-717 GCA_964247255.1 uncultured Acidobacteriaceae bacterium | reverse complement strand
GCTCCACGCGGCTGGTGGACCGGCCCCTGCGACGCACGCTCGAAGAGCGGTACGCGCGCACCGTAGGCGCGCGGGAAAAGGCGGCTGCGTCGGTCGCGGACGCGGAACGGCAGGTGCGTGAGTACGGCGAGAAACTGCGGGCGGCCCGCGTGGAGCTGGCGCAGGGGCGCGAAAAGCAGGTCGCGCTGTGGAACGCGGAGCGCGACAAAGCCTTGCGCGAGGCGCGGGAAGCGGCGCAGACGCGGGTGCGCGAGGCTCGGGCCGGGCTTGAAGCCGACGGCGAGCGCTCGCGCGCTGCCATGGACCCGGCGATCGATGCGCTGGCGGGGCAGATTCTAACCGCTGTGCTGCCGGCCGCCGAGGGGGCGGGCCGAAGGGTATGAGGCTGCTTGCGCTGTTGCTCCTGCTCTGTGTACTCCCCGCCTCGCACGCGCAAACACGCGACCGCGAGCCGATGACCAACGGCACTGCGCAGACCCGCATGGACGCGCCGGAGAAGAACTCGGAGCTTGAGTCTTACACGCACGCGCCCATGGTCCAACGCATGGCGCGGGGCATGGGCGTCTCGACCGGGCGGGCCGCGCGGTACTTCGAGGACTTCAACTCCGCGGTTCTGATCCTGGCGGTGCTGTACTTCGCGGCGAAGGTAGTCCCGGGCAAGCTGCGGAGCAAGCGGGCCGGGGTGGACCGGGAGCTGCGCCTGCACCGCGTGCATCC